>JACOUZ010000075.1 GCA_016177515.1 Acidobacteriota bacterium | reverse complement strand
GGAGCTGCTTGACGCGCGCGGTGCCGAGTTCGAGCCGGGCCTCCGCCTCCTCGGCCGGCTGATCCGCCGGGGCGACCTCGGCGCCGTCGGCGGCTGCGGGCGCCTCCTCCCATGCCCCGGTGGGCGTGGATTCGAAATCCCCGATCAGGAGGGTCGCCATGCGGATACCCTCCTTCGCCTTCTGGCTCTGGGGATCGACCGACAGGGCCTCCTTCCAGGCCTCGATAGCCCCCTGGTATTCTCCGTTGTTGTAGAGGGAGGAGGCCCGGGTCAGGAGATCCTGCAGTTCTTCGTCGTCGATCACGACTCCGCCCATGCGGGGCAGACGGGCCCCCGCAACGGCTCAATTTATGCCCCGGGGACGGGAAGTCAAACGCTTTAAGGCCCTGGAGATACCGACGGAACGAGGGAGACTGCGTGGGGGATCAGGAGGCCCCGGGGGAGGCGGTGCTCGCCCGCTTCAGAGCGTCCTTGAGCATCGGCAGGTCCTTGAAACCCGGATTGATCTCCTCGACCTTGGCGAACGCCTCGGTGGCGGTCTTGACGTCATTCTTGCCCGAGAGGGAAACGATGCCCAGATTGAGCCAGGTCTGCCAGTGCCGCGGTCCGTGCTGCAGGGAGGTCCGGAACTGCGCGATCGCCTCGTCCGCCATGCCCATCTCGTACAGGCAGATTCCCATGTCGGTGCGGGCATCGACGTCCTGCGGCGTGATCGCGAGCGCCTGCCTGTAAAGGTCGACGGCCTGGTCGAACTTGCGGGAGTCGTGGTACATGTTCGCAAGGCGCATGATCGCCCGAACGTCCTTCGGGTCCTTCTCGATCGCCGCCTTGAGCGCGGTGATCTCCTCGAAGACGCGGGCCATCATCTGATCGCCCCCGCCCTCCATGCTGCCGCCCCCGGAGTCGCCCGCGGCGGCGCCGCCCGCCGGAGGAACGCTTTGGCCCATGCCCATGGTCCCGGCCGCCGGGACGGGCGCCGCCTGCTGCACGACCTGCGGCTCGTGCACGGCGTAGGCGATGATGTAGCCGACCAGAAAGCCGAACAGGATGCCCGACAGGAGAAACTGCAATTGGTCCTTGTTCATGAGGGGCCGCACGCTAGCACAGTGTCCCGATCCAATCAAGGCAGGCCGCGACCTGAGACATCCTCAGTGTCGGGTGGCGGACCGCAGCGCGGCGTGGCTCATGCTCACACGCGCAGGACCTTCGGCGTCCATCTGTCGGGCATGGCGCGGCTCGAAATCGCCACGCCCCGCTGCGGCCCGCCACCTGCCTCTGGGAGTGCCTCTCTCCGCCACCTGTGATGTGCCTCCAGTCATCGCTGCACCGGGCCGCGACATCCCTGTGCTATAGTCCGCCCGTGACGCCCGTGACGTCGCCCGCGCCGCGCTCGGTCTTCCCCTCGCGCCCGCGGCTCTCCCTCACCCTCGGTGCCTTTCTCGTCGGGGTGTTCTTCCTGTGCGCCCTGTTCGCCCCGCTCTTCACCGACTGGTTCGGGTACGACCCTTACGAGCAGGTCGCGCCGCGCACGATCACGCCGCCGACGCCCCCGGGCCGCGACAACCTGCTGGGGACCGACGGGCTGGGGCGCGACGTTCTGAGCCGGCTGATCCACGGCGCCCGCATCTCCCTCGAGGTCGGCATCGTGGCCGAGGTCATCGCCCTCATCCTCGGCACGGCGCTGGGGGCCTTCGCCGGCTACGCCGGGGGGCGGACCGACGCGTTCCTGATGCGCTGCACCGACCTGGTGTTCGCCTTCCCGGGTCCTCTCCTGGCCCTGGCGATCATCGCCGCCGTGCCCGAGCCGGAGAGCGCGCCCATCCTGAGGCACTTGCCCCACCCGTCCGTCGGGATCGTCTTCCTGGTCCTCGGCTGCCTCGGCTGGGCCCCGATCGCCCGGCTGGTGCGCGCCGAGTTCCTGCGCCTGCGCGAGCTGGAGTTCGCCCAGGCGGCGCAGGCGTTAGGGGCGAGCGGCGCCCGGCTGGTGCTGCGGCACCTCCTGCCCGGGGCGCTGCGCCCGCTCATCGTCGTCGGCACGCTCGGCGTCGGAGGGAACATCCTCATGGAAGCCTGGCTGTCGTTTCTCGGTGTCGGCGCGCGGCCGCCCTTGCCGTCCTGGGGGACGATGGTGACGGAAGGACAGTCCTACTTCCTGGCCAGGCCCTGGGTGTGCATCGCCCCGGGCCTGGCCATCGTTCTGGTCGTTCTGGGGTTCAATCTTCTGGGAGACGGCATCTCCGACCGGCTCGGCCCGAGGCGGGGCGGGGCGATCATTTGAGGGGAGATCCGAGCATGCAGAAACGCAGTGTTCTCGTCCTGGCGTTCCTCGCGCCGGCGATCCTCCCCGGTCTCGCCTGCGGGCGTTCCCGGCCGCCGGCGGCACCCGCCGAGCAGGTGTTCCGCTTCCGCCTGCACGAGGATCCGCCTACGGTCGACCCGGCCCTGGCGAGCGACCAGTTCTCCGAAGCGGTCATCCTGAACGTCAACCGCGGGCTGGTCGAGCTCGACCCGCAGACGCTCGAGGTCAGGCCGGCGGTGGCCGCGTCCTGGACGATCTCCCCCGACGGCCGCACCTACACGTTTCAGCTGCGGGACGGCGCCGTATTTCACAACGGGCGCAAGGTCGCGGCGGACGACGTCGGCTACTCCTTCATGCGCCTCCTGAAGCAGGAGACCAACTCGCCGCGTCGCTTCCTTCTCGAGCCGATCGAGGGGGCGCGGGAGTTCACCGACGGCAAGAGCGCGTCGATCGACGGGCTCCTGACTCCCGACGAGCGCACCGTCGTGCTGCGGCTCACGAAGCCGTTCGCCCCGTTCCTGTCGCAGCTGACCATGGCCAACGCCGCGATCCTCCCGCGCGAGGTCTACGACGACCCGCAGAAGGCCTACCTGCGCGCGCCCTCCGGCTGCGGTCCCTTCCGCTTCTCCCGCTGGGAGCAGGCGAATTTCATCGAGCTCGTGGCGTTCGATGGCTACTACGGCGGCAGGCCCGCCCTCGACCGCGTGGTCATCCGGATGATCGAGAACGCGACGAGCGCGCTCCAGGAATACCTCGCCGGCGGCCTGGACAGCCTGGACGAGACCCCGGAGGAGACCGACGCCGCGATGCAGGCCAGACTCGGCGGCGAGATCCACCGCTACCCGTTCATCGGGACCGGGTACATCGGCTTCAACATGGCCCTGGCGCCGTTCAAGGGGAACGCCGCCCTGCGCCAGGCGCTCAACTACGCCGTGGACAAGGAATACCTGTGGGGCGTGCTGCTCCCCGGCAACCAGCCGGCCAACGGCATCATTCCTCCGGGCATCCCGGGGCACGACCCGGCTCTCCCCGGCTACCCGCACGACGAGGCGAAGGCCAGGAGCCTCATGGCGCGCGCGGGCTATCCGGCCGGCAAGGGGCTGCAGCCCATCGCCCTCTGGGTCAACACGGGCGAGGACAACCGCAAGATCGCCGAGCAGGTGCAGAGCGATTTGAAAAAGATAGGCGTCACGATCATCGTCCGCGAAGTGGACTGGGCGGCTTACATCAGCGGCGTATCGGGCACGCAGGACAAGCCGGGACAGGCCCAGATGTTCCGCTTCGGCTGGTACCTCGACTACCCCGATGCCGACGCCATCCTGCGGCCGCTCTTGCATTCGTCCAACTGGGGCCCGGCCGGCAATTTCGGCCGTTACCGGAACGCCGAAGTCGACGCGCTCATCGACGCGGCCCTCGACACCGCCGACGCGGAGAGGCGCGCCGACCTGTACCGCCGGGCGGAACGGATCGCCGTGATGGAGGATCCTCCCTGGATCTTCCTCAGCTACTACCAGTCGAAGACACTGTACAAGCCGTACGTCAAAGGCGTCGTCCTGTCTCCCCTGGGCGAGTTCCGGCTCCCGCTCGAGCGGCTCAAGATCGAGAGAGGCGCGACCTGACGAACTATATTCTCAGGCGCGTTCTGGGGCTGGTGCCGGTCCTGCTTCTGGCGGCGGCGATCGTCTGGGTCTTCGTGTTCTTCCTGCCCGGCGATCCCGCCCGCCTGATCGCCGGAGGCGCCAGCGCCGATCCCGGCGTCCTCGAGTCGATCCGGCAGGAGTGGGGGCTGGACCGGCCGGCGCCGGTGCAGTTTTTCCATTACCTCGGCAAGCTCGTCCGCTTCGATCTCGGCACGTCCTACGTGCAGCGCCGCCCGGTGGCGGCGATCATCGCCGACCACTTCCCGCCGACCTTCATCCTGGCCGTCGCGGCGGTCCTGCTGGCCGCCGGCGGCGGGCTGATCCTGGGCTCGCTCGCCGCCCTCTACCGGGGCCGCCTGGTCGATTCCCTCGTGCTCGGCCTGGCGCTTCTCGGCACGTCCCTGCCGGTCTTCTGGCTCGGCCTCATCCTGATGCTTCTGTTCGCCTCGGGTCTCGAGTGGCTCCCTGTCCTCGGATACGGCATGGACGGCGCGTTTCTTCCGTTCACCTCGATCCGCCTGCCGGAGTGGGACCATCTCGTCCTGCCCGCCGTGACCCTGTCGCTCGTCTCGATGGGGGCGATCGCCCGCATCACCCGCGCCAGCCTGATCGAGGCCGGCACGGCCGAATTCCTGCAGACGGCGCGGGCGAAAGGGGCTTCGCGGGCGCGCGTCTTCGCGCGCCACACCCTGCAGAACGCCCTCATCCCCGTGGTCACCGTCATCGGGCTCGACTTCGCCGGGCTTCTGGGGGGCGCCGTCGCGACCGAGTACGTCTTCTCCTGGCCGGGACTCGGGAAGACAATCGTGCGCGCCATCGGCCTCAGGGATCTGCCGGTCGTCGAGGGGGGCGTCCTGTTCCTGACGGCGATCTTCGTCCTGGTCAGCCTCGCGGTCGATCTGGCCTACCTCTACCTCGACCCGCGCGTCCACTACACGCACGTCGGCTGACGGCCGCCCTGCGCCTCGGGCCCGCCGCGCCTTTGCGATAGAATTCGCGTTCCGGAGGAGGCCCGATGCCCAGGCCTGCGGCCGCACAACCCGACCCGGCGCGCCTGCCGAACCTGTTCGGCATGGACCGGGTTCAGATCGCCACCGCCCTGGCGCCCCATACCGCCCGGGTCTTCCACTCCTCACAGGTCTTTCACTGGATGTACGGCCGGCTGCAGACCGACATCCAGGCCATGACCGACCTGCCTGTGGCGTTGCGCGCCGGCCTGGCGGGGCGCTTCCGCGTGGCCTGGCCCGAGGTGATAGAGGTGCGCCGCTCCGCCGACGGCTCAGAGAAGTACCTCTGCGTCCTGGAGGACGGCGGCGAGGTCGAGGCGGTCTACATCCTGTACGGCAGCCGCGTCACCCTCTGCCTGTCGTCGCAGATCGGCTGCCCGCTCGCCTGCCGCTTCTGCCTGACCGGAACGATGGGGCTTCTGCGCAACCTGTCTCCGGGGGAGATCCTCGGGCAGATCGCCGTCATCGCGCGCGACCATCATCTGGCCGGGACCAGCTTCCGCATCGTCTTCATGGGGATGGGCGAGCCGCTCCTGAACTACAACGCGGTGATGCGCGCGTTCCGCGTCATGGTCGACGCGAAAGCGTTCGGGTTGTCGCCCCGCCGCGTCACGCTGTCCACCGCCGGCCTCGTCCCCGGGATCGAGCGGCTGGCGCGGGAGAACCCCCGTCCGCGCCTGGCGATCTCGCTGGGCGCCACGACCGACGATCGGCGCGACGACCTGATGCCGATCAATCGGAAATACGATCTGGAGGCGCTCCTCGCCGCCTGCCGGCGCGTCCCCCTCGAATCGCGCGAGAAGGTGACCTTCGAGTACTGCCTGATCGACGGCCTGAATGACCGGGAGGAGGACGCCGCCCGCGTCGCCCGGCTCGTCCGGGGCCTGCCTTCCAAGGTGAACGTGATTCCGTACAACGAGGCGGGCGTCCCCGGATTCAAGACCCCGCCGGCCGCGGGCGCCGGCCGTTTCCGCGACGCGCTTCTCGCCCGTGGCGTCGCCGCCACCATTCGCTGGAGCAAGGGACGCGACGTCGGGGCCGCCTGCGGCCAGCTGGTCACCGCCACCGCGCGCTGAGGGACCGATGCCCAGGACAAAGCGTGTCCGGGGTTCGAGGCGGCGCCGCACCGTCGCCATCGACCTCGCCGGCCGCGCCGCCATCGTGACCGGCGGCTCGCGCGGCATCGGCCGCGCCTGCGTTCTGGCGCTGGCCGCGGCGGGC
>JACOUZ010000074.1 GCA_016177515.1 Acidobacteriota bacterium | reverse complement strand
GGTCATCGAGCCCCCCCGGCGACCTTCTGGCGGACGAGCAAGGCATCGACGAACTTCAGGACGGTCATGCGGTCACCGGGCGGGAGCTTCTCGATGTCGCGGAGCTTGCGCCACAGGCGTGTGTTGCGCGGCGCTGCCGCCTGCTCTTTGACCGGTCGCACGCCCATGAGCTCGTCCGCGGTCACGCCCAGGGCCTCGGCGAGGCGGGGCAGGAGGTAGGCGGGCGGGTGCTCGGCCTCGCGCTCGTAGTGGGTTCATCATGTGCTGGCTCACACCGACACGTTCGCCGAGCTCGCGCTGGGAATAGCCGCGGGCCTGGCGCAGGCGCAGGAGGCGCTCTCCGAAGGTCTCGGCCGGTCGCGGGCGGGGGGTGGTCACCGGATCCCCCGTCACCGTCGCTGGCGTCATGGTAGGGTCCCTCCTCTTCGTGACCTGGGCTCGCTTGAAAAGATGATACATCCGATGTATCAGACCCGATCCGGTTGGACGGCTGCAAATATTGGCTCCGAGATGCAACTTTCCTCTTGACGGTATTCCTCGAAAACCGGGGGTGCGCGCATGTAGGTAACCAAGGACGCGATCGAGCGGGTGCGGCGCTCTCTTGACCTGGTGGCGGTGGTCGAGAACCTGCGTGTGAAACAGTTGCGCAAGGGCAGGAACCACGTCGGTCTATGTCCCTTGCACGAGGATCGCCGGGCGGCGCGCTTCGCTCCGTCGCTTCGGGCCCGCGAAGCAGGCCCAGCCTATTGCGCGGGGACGATCGACCCCGTCGTGACGACCGCCTCTCCGGAGGGTGCCAGGTGCCGGGCGAGGAGAGCGCGCGCCTCGCCGACGTGGGTCTCGAGGCGGTCGCGCGCGCACGAGGCGGGCGCGAAGATCACCATCGCCAGCGAGCGCGTGGACGGCGTGACCGACGTCCGGAAGGAGTCGGATGTCGGGTTCCCGAACGCCCCGTCGTCGTCCGACAGCGTCGGGCGGCCCTCGAGGTGGACCTCGTCCTTGCGGATGCCGGGGTACGACTCGCCCGGACGGCCGCGCATGAGCGTGACCGCTCCGCGCACGCTTCCGGAGTCGTACAGGCCGATCGGCAGCAGGAATCGCAGGGAGCACAGGGTGCAGACGTCCACCGCGTTCAGGATGCGCGGCAGCCCTTTCCCTTGCAGAACGCGGCGCAGCAAGGCCTCCGACGACGGGCGGGTGCGCGTCGGGTCGATCCCGAAGGCCCGGTAAAGCTCGCGCGCCGGGGCGAGGCCTTCGATCTCGCCAGGCGCCCGGCCGGCATGCTCCGCCGCCAAGGCGGCAGCGACACGTTCCATTTCGATCAGAAGCGCTTCCCCGGCCGGGCCGACCGCCACCGGCGCGGCATGGATCACTGCGGCGCGCAGGAGCCGACGCACGTCAGCGCCGACCTCGAGCCCCGCCCCCGGCTCCCACATGTCATCGGCCTCGCTCGGTCAGGTTCGTGTCGCGTTCACCGCGCGGGCACCAGGCGGCGGTTGACGACGCCGAACGGCTCCGGCAGGTTCCCGACGTAAAGCAAATCGTAGTCCACAACGGCGCGCAGGGATGGGTAACCCTCGAAATAGGCGGCGATGCCGGCCACGTTCACCAGGAAGGCCGGATCGAGGCGCGACAGATCCACGGAGACCATGGCGCCGGGGATTCTCTCGAACGTGACTCCGGAGCCGTGGCGGCTGACCCGGAGATTCAGCCTCTGCTGCGCCGCGATGCAGTGGAACCGGCAGAGGAGCGGCACGTCGAAGGGCAGGGCCACCTCGGCCGACGCGAACGCGAAATTGAAGAAGGCGTTGTCCAGGACGTTGCCGCCGAACACGCCCGGCGACAGGAACGGGCCGCCGAAGGCGCCGGCGTTCGGGAAGTAGTCGAACCCGACCAGGTCGAAGGCGTCCGAAGGAAAGCCGGTGCGGTTCATCCCGGTGGTGGCGGCGTTCCACAGCCCGAAGGCGATCTGCGAGAAGCCGTTCGGATCGGCGAAGAAGCCTTCGGAGCGGATCGTCAGGATCGCCCCGAATTCGAAGTCGGCGCCGGGCGAGAGGATCTGCCCGATCGGTGTCGAGATGCGGGCCGCCGGAAGCGTCGTGTCGTACAGCACCCGGAGCGTCCCCTCGCGATCGGCGGGGAAGTGCGACGGCTCTCCGGCGACGTAGGTGAAGCGGGCGGCGACGTCTCCCTCGGTGAAAAAGGCGTTGCGTCCCCCGCCCGAGAGCGGATCGGCATCGAAGCGCTCGACCACATCGGCGATGGCGGGCGACCGGGCGCCGCCCAGGGCGAGGGCCGCCCCCAGGGCGGCGGTCAGGAGAGTCCGGTTCACGGTGTTGATCATCGTCATGGCAGGCTCCTTGTCAGGATGGCGAAAGAGAACGGCGGCAGGCGGGCCGGCAGCGCCGCCACCGGCGCGCCGCTCTCGGCGTTGAAGATCAGGATGCGCGGCTCGTAGAAGCTCGTGTCGGCCACCAGCAGAAAGCCGTCGCCGTCCGCTTCGATCGTGGCGATCTGGCCGGAGCTTCCGAAAATCGTCCCCAATACATCGCCGGTCGTGGGGTCGAACGCCTTGACATAGTTGTGAAACGATGCGTCCGACACGACGCAGTAGGCGCGGGTCGCTGAATGGACCGCCACGGCCGAGACGTTGCCGCCCAGGGCGTCGTCGTCCACCAGAAGGCCGCCGGCGGTGCGGGTGGCCGGGTCCACCGTCTCGATGCCGCCGCTCAGGACGGGGGCCGGGCGGGCAAACCCGGGGAACAGGCCGGCCAGGCCGACATAAATCAAGCCGGTCGCCGGCGAAAACGACAACGACTCGAACGGGTTCTGGCCGGACAGGTCGATGACGTCCACCACCTGCCGCAGTACCGGGTCGATGACGGCGATCCGCCCGTTCATGAACTCGGCGAAGGAGGCGTCGGCATCCTGGAGCGTCACGTAGATCAGGCCGTCGTGCAGCAGGGCCTGGTCGGCGCGCGGCAGGCGATCGCGATTGAGGGCATAGGGAGTCAGGTCGATGCGGTCGACGATGGCGCCGCCGGCGAGGTCGAGGACGGCCACGTCGTTGAACGCGGCGCCGTAGCGGGTCACGAAGGCGAAGCCCGCGCCGCCGGCTCCCGTCCCGGGCGCGCCGGGGGGCAGGACGACCAGGTCGTGGGGGTTCGACAGGCTGTCGGTCGAGTGCTCGAAGAGCGTGGTGAACGGTCCGAGCGGGTCGAGGCCCTGCACGTTGTCGAAGGTAAAGCGGTTGACGATGAACGGCCGGCCATCCTCGACGCGGGCCACCGGATCGCTGCTCGTCAGCTCGAGGTCGGGCTCAACCGTGATTCTCGAATCGTAGCGCACCTGGACGACGGCGACCTTGCCGATCGGCCCCTGCGCGTCGGTCCCGGCGACCAGGTAGCGGCGGCGCTTTACCGCCTGGAACGATCCGGGGTCCGGGATTCCATAGAGAGACGCCTCGCCGGCGATTCGACGGGCCCCGTCCTGCAAGGTGCCCGTCAGATCGAGAAGCAGCGCCGCATTGCCGACGTGGATCGGGCCGAACAGCCCGGTCGCCACGACGCCGGCGGCCAAGGTGCCGCGGATGGCGATCGGCTGCGGCGCCTCGAACGCCCGCGGCGCCCCGCCGGCCAGGACCGAGAGGATGCGCGCCTGTGCCTCGAACCCCGGATCGTCGTCGCGCAGGGTGGCGTCGTCGAAAGTCACCTCGAGATCGAAGTCCAGTCCGCGGTAGGTGAGTCCCGAGATGATGATCGTGGTGTCGGGGTAGGTCACCATCAAGTCGTATATCGGCTGCAGGCGGGCGGTCCCGGCACCGGGGAGGGGGCGGACAGGCTGCACACCCGGCCCGCAGCCGGCAAGCGTCACGACGGCGCCGGCCGCGAGCGCCGGCATGAATCGGCTCAGAACTCCCACGACAACCTCCCGTGGACGCTCCGTCCCGGCAGAGGGAAGCGGGCGACGTCGCGAGTCCATTCGTCGGCGAGGTTCTTGATCTCGATCGTGCCCTGCAGCCCGCGGCGCAGCCGGGCGCGGTACCCCAGATCGTGCAGGAAGCG
>JACOUZ010000053.1 GCA_016177515.1 Acidobacteriota bacterium | reverse complement strand
ATTTCGTTGTGCTCGGACACGCAGCGCGCGTCGATCTCCCCCGGCGGGGGCGGGTCGCCCCGGACGAGCGCCGCGATGCGGGACGAGCCGCCCGGAAATAGTATGTTGACCAGCCAGCGGTCGGCCTCGGCGGCCTGATCGTGCCAGAGAAACGTGGGAGCGGCGATATCCGGCGGGAAAACGGTCCCTTCCAGAGGATAGTCCACGGTGACGCCGGCCAGGCCGGCCGCGCCGGGGATTGCTTCGAGCAGGGAACGGATCAGCCGCCGCGGCTCCTCCTCGGCCGTGGACTCAAGATCGATCCCCTCCGCCAGGACCACGTCGCGACGCGGCTCCTGTTCGCCGACCTCGCGGACCCCGCGGCCTCTCCAGGCCCGCCAGGAGAAGGCGGCGGCACCCAGCCCGGCGAGGAGCAGCAGGATGTACGCCGCGCGACGGCCCGGAGCCTCGATCGATTTCACGGCGTGAAGGCCGACGCGGCCTCATCGGTTCCCTCGCCCGCTGATGGAGCGGGCGACCCGCCGCCCACGAGCCGGCCGCGCAGCCAGGCGCCGACGGCGGCGACCTCCTCGGCGCAGACCTGGTGTTCCATCGGGTAGGATTCCCAGGTGACCTCGCAGCCGATCTCCCGCAGGCGATCGCGGGTCTCCTCGCCGCGCTCCACTGGGATCAGCGGGTCGTCAGTGCCGTGCGCCTGAAAGACGGGGAGCGGCCGGGCGGCGCCGGCCGGCCCCGCCAGAATCGCCGCGCCGCCCGGGAGATAGGTCGAAAGAGCCACGACCCCGGCGAGCGGCTCGGGGTGAGCGAGGGCGACCTGAAGCGCGATCGCCCCTCCCTGCGAGAATCCGGCCTGGTCGATCCTCCGGCTGGCGACCCCGCGCGCGCGCTCGCGGGCGACGAGCGCCGCGACCTGGCCGACCGACTCCTTGATCCCCTTCTCGTCCACGTCCTCCTTGAGATCGAGGCCCCGGACGTCGAACCACGCCCGCATGATGAGCCCCATGTTGATGCTCACCGGCCGGCGAGGCGCGTGGGGAAACACGAAGCGCACGCCGAGCTCCTCGACCCCGAGGGCCGCGACGATCGGCTCGAAGTCATGGCCGTCCGCGCCCAGGCCGTGCAGCCAGATCACGGCGCCTCGGATCGGCCCGCCGGCCGTGACCTCGACGCAGGGGAGAAGGTCGCTCATCCGCCCGGACCGGCGCGGCGGAAGCGGGAGAGATCGAGGTCCTTCGCGGCCAGGTAGAGGAACATCGTGGCCATCGAGTCCTGCCTGCCGCCCGAGGTGTTGTTGTACACGCTGACGACCTCGTATTCGTGGCCCTTGTAGACCGGCAGCCCCGGCGCGCTGGAAAAGTGCTCGACCTCGGCCAGGCCGATGCGCCCGGGGACGTTGCGCGCCCGGCTGCGGTAGACCGTGCGGCGGGCGGTCAGATCGCGCAGCTCGACGTACTCGGCGAACGGATGCAGGTGGACCGCCACGTAGTGCAGCGTCGTGTCGTACGGCAGATCCAGGAGACGGGTCACCAGCGTGTGGTTCTCCTCCCGCCCGGGCTCGAGGATCCAGTGCGCCGAGAAGGCCCGCCCGTGCTCGTCCCTGAGGACGGAGGGGAACTGGGTGCCGGCGTCGAGGCCCACCTGGCAGCCCTCCCCGTGCACCGTCTCGTCCACCTCGTCAGGGGCCACTCCGAAGTGGCCGCCCTCTCCCTCGATCGTCTTCATGGCGAACACGGCGCGCGGCATCAGGGGCGCGAGCGGCCGCGCCAGGTCAGAATCGCGGACGTAGTCGACGGAGAGCCTGTGGCGCACCTCGAAGGGACGCTCGACGGCGTTGTGGTTCAGGACCTGCGCGGCGATCTGCACCGTCTGGTCCGCCAGCACCGGCACGCCGAACCCTTCCGGCAGCGCGATCGCCAGCTGCCCCTGGGCCAGCGTGAACAGGCGCCCTCCGGTCGGCTGCAGGGCCGTGGGGAACTGAAAGTTGAAGCCGGGCCCCGGACGGATGCTGAGGTTGCTGTGGCACATGAACTCCCGCGACATCGGCGCTTGGCCGTCCGGCGCCACCATCTCCGCCTGGAAGCCGGTGACCCAGAGGAGCGCCCGGCCGCCGCCCGGGTCGATCTCGAATCGGTGCATCCCCATCGGTCCGCTCATCGACTTGTAGATCCTGTCGACGGTGTAGACCTCGGTGAGGATCTCCTTACGGTAGACCGGCGCCCCGCCCGCGGCGCCGATCCTGCGGGCGGGCCTTTCGACCGGCACGCGGCCGATCCGCTCCCCCTCGAACAGGCCGCCCGGCCCGCAGGCCGGGGCGGCGACGGCCGCGATCAGGAGGACCGCGGCGAGAGGCCTCTCCGGGCCTCGGGCCGGACCGCGCGGCTGACTCTTCATGCTCGCCATCCGTGAAGGCCCCTCCCGTTCAGCGCGCCGCCGGGACCACGACGGCGTCGAGATTCACCTCGCGGGCCTTGCGGCCGAGCACGGCGAGGTCGCCCGACACGATCGTCATCCACTCGGTTTCAAGGGCATCCAGCTCGCGGACCTGATCGGCGAAAACCTCGCGCATCCCCTGCGTCGGGGCGCCGGCTCCGTCCGCGGAATACCCCAGGAGCGGGGTAATCCGGCTGTACAGGCGGGCCCCCTTGGCCAGGATGTCGTACTCGACCTCGGCCTTCGGCTGGTGGAGCTTTTCTTCCAGGGCGTCGCACTTCGCGATCAGGTCGGCCGCCGCCCTGGTCCAGTCGGCGGCGCTCCCGCTGCCGTCGAGGGCCCCGCTTTTCACCCTGAGCTGGTCGCGCACCGAGCGGACCTGGACCACGAGTCCCGCCAGGCGGCTCACCTGATCCTGGACCTGGCGCGCGAACCGGACCTGCTCGGCGATGTCGGCCGCCGGGATCGACAGGCGCGGATCGGGGCGCACCTCGATCGGGGTCGTGACGGTCCCGTCCTCCGTCGTCAGCCGGACGGTGTAGGCGCCCGGGACGGCGCGCGGCGCGGCCTCCGGGTTCCCCTCGGTCTTCGCCTCCTTGATCTTCGTGGCGGGGGCGTACTCGAGGTCCCAGACGATCCGCTGCACACCCGTCTCGATCGACACGACCGGCTTCTTGCTTTCCCTCCAGGGGGCGTCGGGGTCGTCCTCCTCCAGCTCCGGCTTTTCCTTCTTGTTCGTGAACGTGCGCACGACCGCGCCCCCGGCGTCCAGGATCTCCACCTTCATGTCCCCCTCGGCCTTCTTTTTCAACGAGTAGCTGATGACGGCGCCATAGGGCGGGTTCTCGCCCACGTCATCGCCGTGGAACGAGGAGCGGTACTCCCACCTGGTGGCCGGCTGCACCGGGAACAGGTGCGCCGGCCGGCCGGCGATCTCCCCGGACCAGTCGCGGATCGGCGTCAGGTCGTCGAGGATCCAGATCGAGCGGCCGTGCGTTCCGACCACCAGGTCGTCGTCCTTGACGACCAGGTCGTGCACGGCGACCGTCGGCAGGTTCAGGCCGAGCGCCGTCCAGGTCGCGCCGCCGTCGCGCGAGAACGACACGCCCCGCTCGGTCCCCAGGTAGAGCTGTCCCCGGCGCTTCGGGTCCTCGCGCACCGCGTGCAGGTAAACGTCCCTGGGCAGTCCTCCCGCCAGGTTCTTCCAGGTCCGGCCGTAGTCGGACGTCTTCCAGAGGTACGGCCTCATGTCGTCCAGCCGGTGGGCGTCGACCACGACGTACGCCGTGGCGGCGTCGTGCGGCGACGGCTCGATGAGGCTCACGGTCCCCCACTCCGGAAGCCCCTTGATGTTCGCCGTGAGATTGGCCCAGCGGGCCCCGCCGTCGCGCGTCAGGTGCACCAGCCCGTCGTCGGTGCCGGCCCAGATGAGGCCTTTCTCCCTGGGGGACTCGGCGACGGCGAAGATCGTGCCGTACCATTCGACACCGGTGTTGTCCCCGGTGATCGGCCCGCCCGACCACTTCTGCTTCGACTTGTCGTTGCGGCTCAGATCGGGACTGATCGCCTTCCAGGACTGGCCGCCGTCGGACGTCCTGAACAGGACCTGGGACGCGTGGTATACGGTTTTTGAATCGTGCGGCGAGATGTGGATCGGGGCGGTCCACTGGAAGCGGTAGCGGTTG
This sequence comes from Acidobacteriota bacterium, assembly GCA_016177515.1. Lineage (GTDB taxonomy): Bacteria > Acidobacteriota > Polarisedimenticolia > Gp22-AA2 > Gp22-AA2 > Gp22-AA3. The sequence goes on along the minus strand of JACOUZ010000053.1, from coordinate 80 downwards.
TCCTCGGCGCCGTGGCCCGACCAGTTCTCGGGGTAGGCGGAGATGTTGCGCGTCATTCCGGTGCGGTGGTCGTAGCGGGT
>JACOUZ010000052.1 GCA_016177515.1 Acidobacteriota bacterium | reverse complement strand
GCATGCGCTCCTCGCGCATGAGGTTGAGAGACTGGTGGACGACGAGGATGGCGTTGTTCACCACTGTCCCGACCAGGATGATGAAGCCGAGCATGGTGAGGACGTCGAGAGGCTGGTTGACCTGGGGGAGCCGGTTGACCGCCGCCAGGCCCAGGACGCCCCCCAGGCCCGCGAGCGGCACGCTGAACATGATGATGAACGGGTAGAGAAAGGACTCGAACAGGGCGGCCATCAGGAGGTATGTGATCGCCACCGCCAGGAGGAAGTTCCAGGAGACGGCCTGGCGGGTCTGGATCAGCTTGTCGGCGCTGCCGGTCATCCGGGCGCGATAGAGGCCGCCGAGATCGCCTCGGGCGCGCATGGGCTCCAGGATCCGGGTGGTGATCAGATCCATGGCGGACTCGAGGGCCACGCCGTCCGGCGGCCCGACCTGAATGGTGACGCTCCGCTGGCGCTCGCGGCGGGCAATCTCGACCGGCCCGCTCGCCGGCGCGACCTCCGCCACCGACCCGAGCGTCACCAGCTGGCCGTCCGGCGCCGCGATCGGCATCTGCTCGAGAAGGTGCGTCCGGTGCGCGAAACCCTTCTCGGCGACCACGCGGAGATCGATCTCCCGCCCCTCGTGCTGGTAGTCGCTCGCCTTGGCGCCGTCGACCAGGGCGCGCACCGCGAACCCGAGATCGCGGTTCGGGATCCCCACCTCCGCGGCGCGCCGGCGGTCGATCGCCACCCTCACTTCCGGGTTGTCCAGGTCGAGGCTCGGGTTCGGTCGCGCCTGGGCGCCCGGGATGACCTCCGTCACCTGGCCGAACACCTGCCCGCCGAGCCCCATGAGGTGCTCCAGATCCGGCCCCGTGATCTCCACGTCGACGTCGCCGCCCTCCCCGAAATCGCTGGAGAAGATGCTGAACTGCTGGATGAAGGCGATCGCCCCGGGGATTTCGGCGTTGGCCGCCATGAACGGCCCGATCAGCTCGCGCACGCGCCGCGGCTCGTTGGCCGCCACGCCCATGAAGGCCAGGTTCTTGGCCGCCACGTAGAAGAAGTCCTTGATCCCGCCGCCCGGCTGCGCCAGCGCTTCCGGTGTCCCGGCGCGGTGTCCCCAGAGCGGCGCGAGCCGCTCCTCGTAGATCTTCTCCAGGGACGCCGACTCCTCCAGGCTGTACCCGGCCGGCGGCAGGAGGATCCCGAACAGGAAGTTCTGATCGCCCTTCGGCAGGTACGCGGTCTTGGGGAGAAGCGCCCAGCTCAAGACCAGCGGGATGCCGGTGAAGATGACGATGACGGCCAGGCGACGGAACGTGGAACCGGTGGTCCAATGCACGCCGTCGCTGATCAGGCGCGTGGTCCTCTCGGCGTGACCGAGGAGGCCCCAGAGGTTGTGAAAGCCGCGCCGCCCGGTATCGGACTCGGCCGCGCGCAGGATACGCGCCGCCAGGCACGGCAGCACGGTGATCGACACGATCAGACTCAGCAGATTGGACGCGCTCACGGCGATCGCGATATCGCCGAAAAGCTGGCCGACCTCCTCCTTGATGAAGACGACAGGGATGAAGACGGCGATGTTGGTGATGGTGCTGATCAGGACCGCGCCCCAGACTTCGCGGGTCCCCTCGAAGGCGGCGTCGAACCCGGTCTTCCCCATCTGCCGGTGCCGGTAGATGTTCTCCAGGACGACCACCGAGCAGTCCACCGCCATGCCGATCGAGAACGCCATCCCCGCCAGGCTGATGACGTTCAGGGTGCGCCCGAACCACGACATCACCAGGAACGTCCCGACCAGGCTGACCGGCATCGCCACCGCCACGACCAGCGTGCTGGAGACGCTCCTCAGGAACAGGAGCAGCACAATGAAGGTCAGCAGGCCGCCGACGTACAGGTTGTCCTTCACGAGGTCGATGGCGCTCTTGATGTAGTCGGTCTGGTCCCACACCTGGACGAGCCGCAGCCCCTTTGGAGCCAGGAGTCCGTCGTTGAGCCGGACGACCGCCGCCTTGAGTCCCGTCATCACGTCCAGGACGTTGGCGCCCGTCTGCTTGATGGCGTTCATGGCCAGGACAGGATGGCCGAACCGCAGCACCCTGAAATCGGCCTTGCGGTATCCCAGCTCGGCGCGGGCCACGTCCCTGAGGTAGATAGGCACCCCGTTGCGCACGGCGACGACGATGTTCTCGATGTCGTCCGGAGACCCGTACTCGCCGACCGTGCGGACGACGTAGCGCCTTTTCCCTTCGTCGAAGTCCCCGCCGCTGAAGTTGCGGTTTTCCTTGTCGAGCGCCGCGGCCAGGTCGGTCAGCGTCACCCGGTGGGCAGCCAGCCCGGCCGGGTCGAACACCACGTGCATCTCCTGCTCGCGTCCGCCGAACATGTTCGAGGCCGCGACGCCCGGCACCCGCTCGAACTCGGGCTTGATGAGGTCCTCGGCGAAGCTCTGCAGGGTGGTGATGTCCCCCTCGAATCCCTTCCCTTCCGTCGTCGTCAGGACGAACCAGGCCATGGCATTGACGTTGACGTCGCCGCTCCGGATGACCGGCTTCTCGGCGTCGGTCGGGTACGACGGCACCTGCTGCAGCCGGTTGCTGACCTTGAGGAGGGCCGAGTCGATCGGCGTCCCCACCTTGAACGTCAGGACGACCGAGCCGACGCTGTCCTGGCTGGAGCTCTGCATCTTGAGGAGCCCCTCGATCGACTTGAGCTGCTCCTCCTGCTCGTCGACGATCTCGCGCTCGATCTCGTGAGGGCTGGCGCCCGGCCAGACCGTCTCGACCGTGATCTGCGGACGCTCGACGTCCGGGGTGAGCTGGATGGGAAGCCGGAAGAGGGCGATCATCCCGAACAAAGCCAGGAGGAGCACGCCCACCGTCGTAGTGACGGGGTAGTGGATGCTGCTGCGGATGAGGGTCATAGCGTGCGCGTCATGGCAGCCTGTACTCCAGAGGATCGGCGCGCACCGGCTGGCCGGGCTGCAGCCGCTCGTTGCCACGCGTCACCACCTTCGTGCCCGGCCGGACAGGCCCCTCGACGACGATCCACTCGCCGAGACCGGCGCCGGTGGTGACGGCGGCGCGCTCCACCGCCCCGCTGCCGTTGATGGTGAACACGATCTGCTCCGCGCCCTGGCGGATCACCGCGTCCTTCGGCACCACCGTGGCGCGATACGACTCGCCGGCCGGCAGCGACACCTGGGCCAGCATCCCGACGCCGATCCGCCCGTCGCGGTTGCCGATGCGCACCTTGACCGGGAAGGTGCGCGCCTGCGGGTCGGCGCGCGGGATGATGGCGCTGATCCGCCCGCTGACCGAGAGACCCGGCAAGGCGTCGAAAGTGACCGTCGCCGTCGCGCCCGGGTTGAGGCTCGAGAAGTGGCGCTCCGGGACGTCGACCTTCACCTCCAGCTCATGGAGGGAGATCATCTCCAGGACCGGCGCGCCGACGTCCAGCCATTCCCCCACGTCGGTCCTCTTGGCGACGACCGTGCCCGCGAAAGGCGCGACGATGGTCGAGCGCTCGAGGTCGTGCCGGATGCGTTCGATCTCCGCCGCCAGACGCTCGACCTTCCCCTCCCAGGCGTCGTGCTCGGACTGAGCGTCGTCGTACTGCGATTGCGAGGCGATCTTCGAGTCGAACAGCTCCTGCAGGCGGGCCAGGTTCCGCTCCGCCTGCCGGTGTCGGCTCTTGGCCTCCTTGTGCTCCGCCTCGGAGGCGCGCAGGCGCAGCTCCAGGCTGGTCGTGCGCAGCCGCGCCAGCGGCTGGCCGAGGCGCACGACGTCCCCCTCGCGGGCGGCCAGCTCCTCGACCAGCCCCTCGACTTCGGTGGCCACGAGGCTCGAGGTCCGCGACTCGACCGATCCCGGCAGCTGGATGACGCGGCGCACCGGCGCCTCGCGCGCCTCGGTGTAGCGCACCGGGCTCGCGGGAGGCCCACCGGGCGGATCCTGCGCGAGCGACTCCAGCGCCGGCGACAGGAGCAGGAGGACGAGGGCCACCGCGGCCAATGCCCGCCCGGCGCGGTTCGTGGTTCGGGCAGATCGGGGGTGCGTTGTAAAAATTGTGATCAAGGGACTCTCCCTCGCTTTCCACAGAAAAGCCGGAGAACCGCCATTATGCAACATTCTGCGTTTCCGATCACTCAATTGGGAGGTGCGGAGGGCGGCTCCCGGCCGGGCGGCGAGGGCCGGCGGGCCCGGTTCGGCGCGTGGCCGGATCGATG
>JACOUZ010000051.1 GCA_016177515.1 Acidobacteriota bacterium | reverse complement strand
TTCGATCATCCTGGTGGACTTCATCGAGCAGAGGCTCAGGCAGGGCCTGGCTCTCGAGGAGGCTGTGGTGGAGGCCGGCGCCGTCCGCTTCCGCCCGATGCTCCTCACCGCCGCCGCGGTCGCCGTCGGCTCGTTCGTGATCCTCTTCGACCCGATCTTCCAGGGCCTGGCGCTGTCCTTGATGATGGGCGAGGTCGCGGCCACGCTCCTGAGCCGTGTCGCCGTGCCGGTCCTGTACTACCTGGCGGCGCGGCGCAGCCGCGCCGGACGGCTCATGGCGGAGGGACTGCAGCTCGCCGAGGGGAAGACGGGTGCCGGCGCCTGACCTCCGGACCGGCTCCTAGGCGCCCCCGCCGAGCAACCTCCAGGCCAGGCCGACGAGCGCCCCCGCCGCCACCGCGTACGGGACGGGCACGCGGAAGCGCTGCAGCGCGACGAACGACAGGACCGCGAGGACGAGCGCGAAGGGGTCAAGGGCGCCCTGCGCGGAGAACAGGACGCGCGCGCCGAAATAGACCGCCAGATTCAGGATGACGCCGACGACCGCGGAGGTCACGCCGGTAAGGGCCGCCTGCACGCGGGGGCTGCCGGCCAGCGCCTCGACGTAAGGGGCGCCGATGAAGATGAACATGAAGCAGAATAGGAAGGTCACGTAGGTCGTTATGAGGGCGCCGAGCGCGCCGTTGACGGCGGGGGACAAGGCGCCGGGCTGGCTCCAGGCGCCCAGGAAGCCGACGTATTGCGTGACCATGATCAGCGGGCCGGGAGTCGACTCGGCCAGCCCCAGCCCCTGGACCATCTGCGCGGCGCTCAGCCAGTGGAAATGGTTCACGGCCACGTCGGCGATGTAGCTCAGGACCGCGTAGGCCCCGCCGAAGGTCACGAAGGCGGCCTGGGTGAAGAACAGGGCCTCCTGGACCAGGACGTCGCTGCCCCCCTTGCGCAGCCAGAGCCCGGCGACCGGCGCGGCCCAGAGCGCCGCGAACAGCGCCGCGATCCGGAGCGCGCGGGTCGCGGGCGGGTAGGTGGCGCTTCCCGGGCGAGCAGCGGCCGGGGCGGCGTGTCCGGCGGGAACGGCGTGCCGGGGCGGCCCCAGGGCGCCGGGCAGCGCCCGTTGCAGGGCGATGCCGGCCGTGGCCGCCGCGGCGATGATAAGCGGGAAGGGGATCGAGAGAAAGTGGATGCCGGCGAACGCCGCTCCGGCGAACAGATACAGCGCCCGGTGGCGCAGCGCCCGCCTGCCGATGCGCAGGACCGCCTCGACGACGATGGCGATCACCACCGGCTGGACGCCGTACAGGAGGCCGCCGATCGCGGGGACCTGCGCGTGCGCTGCCACCAGCCAGCTCAGCGCCAAGAGCACGAAGACGGAGGGGAGGACGAAGAACACGCCGGCCACGACGCCGCCGATCGTGCCGTGCATCAGCCAGCCGACGTAGATCGCCAGCTGCTGCGCCTCCGGGCCCGGCAGGATCATGCAGAAGTTTAGGGCCCGCAGGAACTGCTCCTCGCCGATCCAGCGCTTGCGCTCGACGATCTCCCTGTGCATGAGGGCGATCTGCCCGGCGGGGCCGCCGAAGTTGATGAAGCCGAGCTTCACCCAGAAGCGCAGCGCCTCCCGGAAAGTCGCCGTCAAGCGGGCATTTCCCAGACGAGGCCGACCGTCTCGTAGCCGTTCCCCGGATGGCGCTCGTGCTTGCTCTCCGGCGAGATCGGGACGTCGTAGCGGGGGTCGCCGATCAGGCCGAGGGAGCAGCTCTTCACCAGATCCAGGTAGAGGCGCTCGTCCGCCTCGCCGGGCGTCATGTCGAGGGTGATCACCAGCCGGCCGCCCGGCTTCAGGACGCGCTCGAACTCCCGCATGCATGCCCTCCAGAGCCCGCGGGGGACATGCTCCAGCACGCTCAGGCAGAAGACCCGGTCGAAGTGCCGATCGGGAAACCCGAGCCGGTCGGCCCGGTACGGGTGGTGGCGGACGGAACCGCGCACTTGACCTTCCGGCAGGCCCCAGAGCGCGTGGATTCCGGCCGCCCTGAAGATCAGCCGCTTCAGGATCGACCGGGCGTTCCGGTACAGGCTCTTCTGCCGGTCGTAGACGAAGCTCACCCCGCGATCGAGCGACGGGTCGGCGACGTGGCTTTCGTGCCCCTGCGAGGCGAGGTACAGCGCGAACGGGCTGCCGCCGCCGCCGACGTCGAGCGTCCGCAGCGGCCGCGTCCCGAGATCGGCCGCCAGGACGGCCCAGGGATACTCCCAGGCGCGCGACCAGTGGTCGAAGCCGGTCCAGCGCTTCAGGGTGCCACTTCTGCGGAGGAGGGGGCGGAACCAGCGCGGCTGCTGCGACAGGTCGAGCACCAGCATGTCGCGGTGGATCGCCGCGAAGGCGCCCCCTCTGCAGTCCCGCATGTCGAGCAGCCTGGAGTCCATGAGATGGTCAGCGCGGAGGGAGAGGAGGGTGGCGGCGCGGTCCCAATCCGGCTACTTGTACCAGCCGATCGGCCGGTCGTCGAGGTTGATGTAGACGTGCTTGACCTCGAGGTACTCGTCGAGTCCGTGGGGGCCGAGCTCGCGGCCGAAGCCGGACTGCTTGTAGCCGCCCCAGGGGGCCTCGACGGGGGCCGGCTGCATGTGGTTGACCCAGACGATGCCGGCGCGCAGGTTCCTGACGGTGCGCAGCGCCTTGAAGATGTCGCGCGTCCAGACGGCTGCCGCCAGGCCGAAGGGGGTGTCGTTGGCGATGCGGCATGCGTCCTCTTCCTTGTCGAATGGGATGACCGACATGACCGGCCCGAAGATCTCCTCGCGGGCGATCCGCGCCCGGTTGTCCACGTCGTAGAAGATCGTCGGCTCGACGAAGAAGCCGCGCTCGTTCTCCTTCGGCAGATCCTTCGGGCGGCCGCCCCCCACCGCCAGCTTCGCCTCCTTCTTCCCGATCTCGATGTAGGAGAGCACCTTGTCGTACTGATCCTGGCTGACCAGCGGCCCCATCTTGGTGTCGGGCGCGAGGCCGGGGCCGATCTTGATCTCCTTCGTCTTCTCCACCATGGCGTCGAGGAGCTTCCTGTAGATCGGCTCCTGCACCAGGACCCGGCTGCCGGCGGAGCAGACCTCCCCCTGGTTGAGGAACACGCCGAACAGCGCCCCTTCGATCGCCTGCTCGAAGTCCGCGTCGGCGAAAAAGATGTTGGGCGACTTGCCACCGAGCTCGAGGGAGACCCGCTTCACGGTGGCCGAGGCCTCGCGCATGATCAGCCGGCCCACCTCGCTGCTGCCGGTGAAGGCGATCTTGTCCACGCCGGGATGGGCCACCAGCGGCATCCCGACGTTGCCGCCGGTCCCGTTGACGACGTTGAAAACGCCGCGCGGCACGCCGCACTCCTCGATCCCCTTCGTGAGCTCCATCACCGACAGCGGCGTCTGGCTGGCCGGCTTCAGCACGCAGGCGCAGCCGGCCGCCAGCGCCGGAGCCACCTTCTGCATCGCCATCATCAGCGGGTAGTTCCACGGGACGATCTGGCCCGCGACCCCGACTGGCTCCTTGAGCGTCAGCGCCATGGCGTTGTCGGGCACGGTCAGGACGTCGCCGTGGATCTTGGTCGCCAGGCCCCCGTAGTACTCGAAACAGTTGCCGGCGTCCGACACGTCCCCCTGCGCCTCGGCCAGCGGCTTGCCGTTGTTCGTGGTCTCGATCTCGGCGAGCCTCCCGGCAGTGCGGCGGATGTACTCGGCGATGCGGAAAAGGATCCGGCCGCGATCGCGGGCCGGCGTCTGCGGCCAGCCATCCTGGTCGAAGGCTCTCCGCGCCGCCTTCACCGCCCGGTCCACGTCGGCGGGTCCCGAGTCGGGGACCCGGGCGATCACTTCGCGCGTGGCCGGGTTGATGACGTCGAGCGTCTTCCCCGACGCCGCGTCCGCCCACTCTCCATCGATGTAGTTCTTGTACACCTGCATGCGCGAAGCCTAGCGGGTCGTGGCCGGGAGTGTCAATCGGAAGCGCGGCCGGAATGCCTGCGCGAGGCCGGTCTGCGGGTCGCCTTCCGGTGCCGGGCTGGTGTAGGATGTCGCGCATCACGGTCACAGCCCCTGCCCGGGCCCTTTTCTGAGGAGGAGGTCTCCATGGCAAAAGCCGTCAAGCCGGTTCCCGAGGGTTATCACACCGTCACGCCGTACCTGGTGGTGAAGGACGCGAAGCGCGCCCTCGAGTACTACAGGAAGGCGTTCGGCGCCGAGACGACGATGAGCATGCCCTCTCCCGACGGGCGGGTCATGCACGCCGAGATTCGGATCGGTGACTCGATGGTCTTCGTGAGCGACGAATTTCCCGACATGGCCCCGAAAATCAAGGCGCCGGAGTCCACGGGCGGTACGGTGACCGGGTCGATCTTCCTCTACGTGCCCGACGTCGACGCGGTCGTCAAGCGCGCCGTGGACGCGGGCGCGAAGGTGACCATGCCGGTGACCGACATGTTCTGGGGCGACCGTTTCGGGAAGGTCGCCGATCCGTTCGGCCATCACTGGGGGATCGCCACCCACAAGGAGGACCTGACCCCCCAGGAGATGAAGAAGCGGGGGGATGAATTCCACAAAAAGATGGCGCAGCAGAAGTAGAGACGCCCCGAAACGGGCCTGAGACATTCCCAGCATCGAGTGGGGGGCCAGACCGGGCTGCCGCGGCGTGGCTCATGGCTCGCACGCGCAGGAGCTTCGGCGTCCATCTGTTGCGCATGGCGCGGCTCGAAATCGCCTCGCCGCGGCAGCCCGGTCTGGTCCCCCAC
>JACOUZ010000069.1 GCA_016177515.1 Acidobacteriota bacterium | reverse complement strand
GGTGCGGGCCGAGCCCTTCGACCAGGCCGACGACCTCGCCGTCGGCCCACGAGACCGCCACCTCGACGATGCGGTCGGCCAGGTCGTCCCCCGGGGCGGGCCGGACCGAACGGGCCCGGTCCTTCACGGTGCGCGCCAGGGTCGCGGCGCTGTCCTCGAAGGCCCCCGCCTCGAGGGCGGCCGCGATCGCCGCGACGGTCTCCTCTCTCAGGGCCGCGCGCAGCTCGCAGTTGTAAGCCGACTCGATCGCCTTGAGCGTGCGGGCGAAGTCGATTCGGCCGCTCAGGTTGGTCCTGAAGCACCAGCCGCAGTCATCGATCTGGAGGTGGTCCATGAGGACGCGGAACGCCTCGCCGGTGTCCCCTCCCGACGCGCCTTTCCACTGGAGCGACCGGATCCAGGCCAGAAGCAGGGCCCGGTACTCCCCCGGCTCCGTCACCTGCAGCGCCGAAGCCAGGATGGCCGGCGAGCCGACCCAGTCGGCCCGCCTCTTCAGGAACGCCAGAAGCTCCTTGCGCGCCGGCGCATCGCCCCGCTCCGCCAGGGCTTCGAGGATGCAGGACCAGCACTCCTCATCGAAGTCCCGCCGGTCGGAGGCGTCCTTGACCGCCTCGAGCGACTCCGGGGCGCGCAGCCGCACCAGCGCCTCGAGCGCCCGCGCCGCCGGCAGGCCCCGCAGGGTCTTCACCCCGCGCGCCAGGACCGGCAGGTGCACAACAGAGCCGTGCTTTCCGAGGTGCCCCGCCACCAGCTCCGGCGTCAGATCGTGCTCGTCGAACAGGTAGGGCGCCAGGAGATCGGTCGCCTCCCTGGCGTAGTGCCGCGCCAGGCGGTCGGCCGCCCAGTAGCGCACCTCGGGGTCTTCGTAGCGCAGGAAGCGCGCCAGATCGTTCAGGGACCAGAGTCTCTCGGGCATCCGTGTCTGTCCATTGGCCCGCGGTGGTCTCGCGGCAGCGGCATTCATTATAATGCAGGGGTCATGGGCGACAAGGACGAGACGGCACTTCCGGCCGATCCTGCGCAAATCGTCGAAAAGGTGCGCGACCGGTACGGCCGGATCGCCGAGGGGAAGGAACCGGGGTGCTGCCCGACGTCCTCCTCCTCGTGCGGCGACCCGGCGGCCGCCGTGGCCGTGGCCATCGGCTACCAGGGCAAGGACCTCGAGGCCGTCCCCTCCGGCGCCAACCTGGGCCTCGGGTGCGGCGCGCCGATCGACGTCCTGGACCTCAAGCCTGGCGAGACCGTCCTCGACCTCGGATCGGGCCCCGGCCTGGACGCCTTCCTGGCCGCCCGCCGGGTCGGCCCCGCCGGCCGCGTCATCGGCGTGGACATGACACCCGCCATGCTCGAGCGCGCCCGGGCGGGCGCGGCCGCGATCGGGATCACCAACGTCGAGTTCCGCCAGGGCCGCCTCGAGACGCTGCCTCTCGCGGACGCCTCGGTCGACGCCGTCACCAGCAACTGCGTCATCAACCTGGTGCCCGACAAGGCCGCCGTCTTCCGGGAGGTGGCCCGCGTCCTGCGCCCCGGCGGCCGCATGGTCATCTCCGACATCCTGCTGGACGGCCCCCTGCCCCGGGCGGTCGCGACCGACCTCCTCGCCTACGTCGGCTGCGTCGCCGGGGCCATGCCGCGGCAGGCCTATTTCGACCTCGTCGCGGCCGCCGGCCTCACCGGCGTCCGCATCCACAAAGACGTCGACTACCTCGCCGCCGGCGGCTACACCTTCACCGACGAGCTGCAGGCCCGCCTCGATCGGAGCGGCGTGCGCCTGCGGGATCTCGAGGGCCGCGTGCGCTCGATCACGTTCGGAGCGTTCAAGCCGCGCGCCTGACCGCACGATCACGTATCATTCGGGAACTTTCATGGAGGGGGTCATGCGACAGTGGCATCAGCCGTCTGGAGCGGTACTGCTCGGCGCGGGGGTGCTCGCGGGAGGCCTGCTTGCCGGCGCTCCGGCGCTGGCCCAGGACGATCTGAGAAAGGACGTGGACGAGCTCAAGAAGGGGCAGCAGCAGATACTCCAGCAGCTGCAGGAGCTCAAGCAGATGCTCCAGTCCCAGGCCCGTCCCGCCGCGCCCAGCGTCAAGGACGTGGTCTTCAACCTGGGGGCCAACCCCACGCGCGGGAGCGATCAGGCGAAGCTGACGCTCGTCGAGTTCACCGATTTCCAGTGACCCTTCTGCAGCCGCTACGTCCGTGAGACGTACCCGCAGATCACAAAGGATTTCGTGGACACCGGCAAGGTCCGCTACGTGCTTCTCGACATGCCGCTCGAGTCGATCCACAAGCTCGCCTTCAAAGCCGCCGAGGCCACGCACTGCGCCGAAGACCAGGGCAAGTTCTGGGAGATGCATCACCGCCTGTTCGAGCAGCAGAAGGCCCTCGAGCCCTGGAAGGCGCACGCCGAAGCGCTCGGTCTGGATATTTCGCGGTTCGAGGAGTGCATGACCAGCGGCCGCCACGCCCCCGCCATCCGCAAGGACATCGCCGAGGCGCAGAAGGCCGGGGTCACGGGCACGCCGGCGTTCCTCATCGCGGTGACCGACCCGGCCGACAAGTCCAAGGTCAAGGGGCTGACCACACTCCGGGGAGCGCAGCCCTACGACCGTTTCAAGGCCGAGCTGGAGCAGGCTCTCGCCGGGCCGGGGAAGTAGCAGACACGATGAAGGAAGGCTGGCGGAGAGGGGGGGATTCGAACCCCCGACACCGGTTTTAGCCAGTGTAACTGCTTAGCAGGCAGCCCTGTTCGGCCACTCCAGCACCTCTCCGCAGAGGGAAGAGCGCGTCACCGAGAGGCGGCGCGCCATCGGGCCGATGCGGCCCTCATGCTACCACGATGCGACGCAGGCCTCGCCGGTCATGGCTCGTCGCGGAGACGCTTCCAGAGCCGCTGGCACTCGGCGGGCAGGCGCGGCAGCATGCGGTCCACTTCCTCCTCGAGCGGTCCGACCGGTTCGAGGCTCTCCATGAGCGACCGGACGTCCCAGGCATCCTTCGGGCCGCCTGCGTGCAGCTTCAGAAGAACAAGCCCGGAGGGGCGCACCACCTTGACGGTCGTGTCGCCGATCGACAGCGTGGGCGCCGCCTCAATGATCTCCCGCTGCCATTCGTGGCGGCCCACGACGACGTCGACGGTGCGATTGCCGGCCAGGGAGAGTCGCACGTTACCCGCGAGCGGATCGTCGTGGTCCCCCCTCAGAAGTTGAACGCTCACCCCCTGCGCCTCGAGCCCCTTCCACAGCTGCGCGTGTAGGGCCCTTGGGTCCGTGGTCAGAAGATCGACGTCTGCCGTGGCCCGGCTGACGCCGTGGACCGCCATGGCCGCTGCGCCGATGAGCGCGTGGGCGATCCCCTCCGCCTGCAGCACAGCGACGACATCGCGCAGCAAGCTCATGAGGCGAGGCTCCGCATGACGCAGGATGGCCGGCGTCCTGCCTGGCCCGCTTGTTCGAGGCGTCGCCGGGCCTCCTCGCGATCGACTCCGTGGGCGGCGGCATAGGCGGCGATGGCTTCATCGCCCAGGGCGAGGGCCTCGGCGAGGCGCTCCTCGGGCGTCATGCGGCGCAACCGATCGCGGTCCTCCTG
>JACOUZ010000064.1 GCA_016177515.1 Acidobacteriota bacterium | reverse complement strand
GAGCCAGGTTGAATCTCGTCCGCGAGTACCTCCAGGCGCACATGCTGAGGTCGATCCAGGAGGCCGGAGCTTTCGCCGCCCTGGCGTTTCAGGGTGGAACGGCACTCCGGTTCCTTCATGGCCTCCGACGCTACTCCGAGGATCTGGACTTTTCACTGGAGCGACGCGAGCACGATCGGGGCATGGAACACCTGACGACGAGGGTGAAGCGGGACTTCGAACATGCCGGCTACGATGTGGAAGCGACTCTCCGGACGGCGCGGGCGGTTCATTCTGCTGAGGTGAAGTTCCCCGGCCTGCTCCGCGACGCCGGCCTGACTCCCGTGAAGGGCGCCAAACTCATGATCCGGATTGAAGTGGACAGCCGCCCTCCCGCCGGCGCCGTGGTGGAGACTCGCCTGGTCACGCGGCACTTCCCCATCGGCTTCCGGGTTCATGATCTCCCCTCGTGCCTGGCGGGGAAGATCCACGCCCTGCTCTCCCGGCGTTACACGAAGGGCCGCGACCTGTTCGATCTCTCCTGGTACCTCACCCGTTCCGACCCTCCCACCCCGAATTTCATCCTGCTCCGAAACGCCCTCGAACAGACCGGATGGGAAGGACCGAAGGTGGGACCCGGGACCTGGAGAGGAGTCTTACTGGACCGGGTGGCCTCGCTGGACTGGCCGGCCGTCCTCCGGGACGTCGAGCCCTTCCTCGAGGATCCTCGCGACCGCCATCTTCTTGATCGGGAGATGCTCCTGTCGGAGCTCCGGCGGGGAGACCACTGATGGGCGGCGTGCACTGAGCTCCTCCCCGTTGCAGCCACGATTTTGCAGGCGGGTCCGGCTCCCGCCACGCCTCGCCGTGGCCCGGGCCTTCGCGGGTCTCGTTCTCCCGGTCCTGGCTGCCAGCCCCGGCGTGCTTCTGGGTGACGAGCCGGCGAGCGTCGCGGTCGGCCGCGCTTCCGGGCCGATCCGCCTCGATGGCCGGCTGGACGAGACGGCATGGGACGCGGCCGGCGTCATCACCGACCTCGTCCAGCAATCCCCCGTTCCGGGCGGGCCGACGCCGTACCGGACCGAGGTCCGCCTGCTCACCGATGGCGAGACCTTGTTCATCGGCTTGCGCGCCCGCGACCCCGATCCGGCCCGGATAGCGATCCACACGATGCAGAAGGACGCCGACCTGGAAGGCGACGACACCTTCACCCTCGTCTTCGACACCTTCGGTGATCGCCGGACCGGGTACTACTTCCGTGTCAACGCCGCGGGGGCGCGGTACGACGGCCTGATCGTGGATCAGGAGACCGTGTCTCCCGACTGGGACGGCATCTGGGATGCCGCCGCGGGCATCGACTCCGGCGGCTGGACGCTCGAGGTCGCGATCCCGGGCCGGTCCCTGCGCTTCGCCCCCGGCGCCGCGGCCTGGGGCTTCAACGTCGAGCGCTCCGTCGCCCGCGACCGCACGACCCTCCGCTGGACGGGGACGACTCTCGACGCGCGACTCCCCGACATGCGCCGCGCCGGATCGCTCCTCCTGGCCGGCGGCCTGCGCCAGGGAGTCGGCCTCTCGATCAGCCCCTACGGCCTGGCCCGCCATGACGCCGACTTCATTCTGGACGACTCGGACGCCAAGGGGGACGCCGGACTCGACGTGTCGTACGGCCTCACGGAGCAGCTCAGCGGCGTGCTCACCATCAACACCGATTTCGCCGAGACGGAGGTCGACACCCGGCAGATCAACCTGACCCGGTTCCCGCTGTTCTTCCCCGAAAAGCGCTACTTCTTCGTCGAGGGCGCGAACCAGTTCGACTTCGGGATCGGGCTGGGCGAGGACTTCGTCCCGTTCTTCAGCCGGCGGATCGGTCTCTTCGACGGCGGCCGGGTCCCGCTTGACGCCGGGGCGAAGATCATCGGGCGCCAGGGACGCTGGGGGATCGGCGTCCTCGACGTGAGGACGGGCGACACGCCGGACGCCCCGGCGACGAACCTGTTCGCCGGCCGGGTGACCTGTGACCTGGATGATCACCTGCGTCTGGGCGCCATCGGCACGCGGGGCGACCCCGACGGCGTGACCGGCAACTGGCTCGGGGGCCTCGATGCGGTCTGGCGGACGAGCAGGCTGTTCGGCGACAAGAATTTCGCGGCCGGCGGCTGGTGGACGAGGACGGGCGGCGATCCGCCCGCGGGCGACCCGGGCGGCCGGCCGGACGGCTGGGGCCTCAAGGTCGACTACCCCAACGACCTCTGGGACAACGTCCTGGTCGTCAAGATCTTCGGCGACTCGCTCGACCCGGCCCTCGGCTTCCTGCCGCGCCCGGGCGTGCGCTACTACCGCGCCGGGTCCTCGTTCAGGCCGCGGCCGAAGAGCGGCTTTTTTGCCGGCAAGGTCCGGCAGTTCTTCTTCGAGGCCTACCCGACCTACGTCACCGATCATGCGGGGATCGTGGAGTCCTGGGAGGTGTTCACGGCGCCGTTCAACGTCGAGAGCCCGGCGGGCGCCCGCCTCGAGGCGAACTGGATTCCGACTTTCGAGCGGCCCACGGCCCCCTTCGAGGTATCGCCGGGCGTCGTCATCCCGGAGGGGGCCTACCACTTCACCCGCTCCCGGATCGAAGGCATGACGCGCCCGGACCGGCCGCTCCAGTGGGGCGCCTCCGTCGAGCTCGGCGGCTTCTACGACGGCCGGCTGGCGCGGATCGAGGGCCTCGCGCGCTATGCCGGGCGCTCGGGACATCTGCAGCTGGAGCTGGACGGCCTGCACATCCAGGGCGCCCTGCCCGCGGGCGATTTCATCAGCCGTCTCTGGCAGCTGAAGACGGCGTACTCCTTCTCGCCCGATCTCGTCCTGTCGCTCTACGGACAGTACGACAGCGTCTCCCGCAACATCGGGGTCAACGCGCGGCTGCGCTTTACGATCCATCCGGGCGCCGACCTGTACGCCGTCTGGACGCGCGGCTGGCTGCACCCCCCGGGGGCCGAGCGCGCCCTGGAGGCCGAACCCCTCGACAGCGAGGCGGTCGTCAAGCTCCGCTGGACGTTCCGGATGTAGCTGGAGCCGGCCGTGGTGACCGATCCCTCCGATCCCAAGCTCGCCCACCTGGACGGGTCACACTTCCGGAAACAGCTCCGCCACCGAGGCGCTCACATGATCGGGAGTGAAGCCGGAGCGCTCCAGGCCGTCGCGCGTCGTCCCGCCCGTCAGTACCAGCGCCGTCCTGCATCCGGCGGCCGCGCCACCCTTGCAGTCGGCCTCGAGGTCGTCGCCGACCACGATCACCTCCGCGGGCGGCAGGCCGATCTCCTCGGCGGCCAGTTCGAAGAACAGGCGCGACGGCTTGCCGACCAGCTCCGCCTCGACCCCCGCCGCGTATTCCAGGGCGGCGACGTAGGGGCCGGCGTCCAGGACGATCCCGTCCACGCCGTTGTCCCAGGCGCGGTTCTTGTGGAGGGCGATCAGCCGGGCGCCGCCTCGGATCCAGTGATAGGCACGGTTCAGGGTGTCGAACGTGAAGCCGCGGCCCAGGTCGCCGACGACCACCCAGTCGGGGCGGCTTTCGTCCTCGGCCACTCCGGCGAAGTCCTCGCGGGATGCGGCGGGCACCAGGAGCGCGGCGCGCGTGCGGCCCGAGGCGAGGATGCGCCGCCGCGCCAGGACGGCGGGGGCG
>JACOUZ010000063.1 GCA_016177515.1 Acidobacteriota bacterium | reverse complement strand
TGACAGATCATTGGTGTGTGTCCGAGTAATCGCTTGTGCCCATGGGGTTGGTGGCGGCGCGGGGCAATCCGCGTCGTTGCCGCTCCTCCGCGTTGACTCACATCGCGGTCGTCGCGGCGCCTTGCGGCCGTCCCCGCGGCGCCACGAACGCGACCCATGCCATTACTCGGACACACTCCTAGCGTTCCATCCCTTCGAACGGATCCCGGACGTTGAGGAAGTCGAACTTGCGAAAGTCCCTGTCCAGGGTGTAGAGCGTGCGCACCCCGTGCTGGCGGAGCAGGGCCGCCAGGTGCGCATCCGGGACGAGATTCCCCCGGGTCGGCACGCGCCGGGTCACATCCTGATAGACGTCCCAGAAGCCCTCGTCCTCGGACAGGACGCGCACGTGGGGGGCCGCGAGCAGAGCGGCGATGTTCGAGACCGCAGCCGCGTGAGCGAGGGGGTGCGCAAAGACGGCCGGGTGCGTGGCGATTCGCAGGTAGCTCATGAGGGTGGGCCAGCCGAGGCAGAAAGTCTCGCTCCCCCGGACGCAGCTCTTCAGGAAGCGGGCGGCCAGGGCATGGAACTCGCTGCCCTGGTCCGAGGCGTACAGAAAGACATTGACGTCGATCGCGAAACTCATGATCCCGAAGATCCCCTCGGAGACCTCGGAGGGCGGTCCTCCTCCATGACGGAGAAGACGGCCTCTGGATCGGCCAGGTTGACGCGGGCTCGCATCGGCTGCGAGATCCACTTGAAATCCCGAACCGGCGCTTTGCGGTTCTTCATCTGGCCGAGGGCCATGGCGAGAAGGTCGGAAACGAGCCTGCCGAGTGATTTCCCTTCGCGCTTCTGGAGACGCTTGAGGTCCCCGAGGATGGGGTCATCGATGTCCAGGGTGGTTCGCATGATGTCGTGATGATACATCGGATAGCATCAGATGTCAACCCGAGGTCCTGACGGGAGATGGCGGTGACGATGCCCGCGGACCGCCCGCCGGGGCGGCTGGACGGGCGGGACCAGCGGCCCGGGCACGTCAGGGCCGCGGATACACTCCGGTGATCGCTCCCCGGCACGGCAAGATTTGCGCCGCGGCGAGCCCGTGCGAGATTTTTTCCTTCCTCCGGGCGCCCTCCGGACGCCGGCACGCCGGAACGTATCGTCCGCACACCCCTGTTTGCGGGCGCTCCGGAGCGGGGGGCCTCCTTGCGGCCGGTGGCACGCCCCTTGCCTTCCTTTTTCCGGAGAGGAGGGCCCGAGCCATGGCCACCCAGAGTTCTGTGAAGGCCGTAATGGACAACGTCGAAGTGACCTTCGGCGGGCGATCGGTGCGTCTGCCCGTCGTGCGCGGCAGCGAAGGGGAGGCGGCGATCGACATCGGCCGGCTGCGGTCCGACCTCGGCCTGATCACCCTCGATCCGGGCTACGCCAACACCGGGTCGTGCACCAGCGCCATCACCTTCATCGACGGCGACCGGGGCATCCTGCGCTACCGCGGGTACCCGATCGAGCAACTGGCGGAGAAGAGCTCGTTCCTCGAGGTCGTGTGGCTCCTGATCCACGGCGAGCTGCCGTCGGCCGCGCAGATGAAGGAGTTGAAGGCGCAGGTGACGCACCACACCATGCTGCACGAGAACTTCCGCCGTTTCTTCGCCGCGTTGCCGAAGGACGCGCATCCGATGCCGGTCTGCGCCGCGGCCGTCGGCGCCCTGGCCACCTTCTACCAGGAGCCGGAGAGCGAGGGCCTGATCCACGACACCGTCATCCGGCTGATCGCCAAGATGCCGTCCATCGCCGCCTGCTCCTACAAGCACTCGATCGGGCAGCCGTTCATGTATCCGCGCAACGATCTCGACTACGCCTCGAACTTCCTGTACATGATGTTCGCCACGCCGTGCGAGGAGTACGAGGTCGACCCGGTGGTGGCGCGGGCGCTCGACCTGCTGCTGATCCTGCACGCCGACCACGAGCAGAACTGCTCCACCAGCACGGTGCGCCTGGTCGGCAGCTCGCGGGCGAACCTGTTCGCCAGCATCTCCGCGGGCATCAGCGCCCTCTGGGGGCCGCTGCACGGCGGCGCCAACCAGCAGGTGATCGAGATGCTGGAGCGCATCGCCGCCGAGGAGGGGACCGCCGAGCGCTTCCTGGCCCGGGCCAAGGACACGAACGACACCACCCGGCTCATGGGCTTCGGCCACCGCGTCTACAAGAGCTACGACCCGCGCGCCGCGATCCTGAAGCGCACCTGCACCGAGGTCATCAACCGGGTCGGCGGCTCGAGCCGCTTGCTCGAGATCGCCATGAGCCTGGAGGAGCTGGCGCTCAAGGACGAGTACTTCGTCAGCCGCAGGCTCTACCCCAACGTCGATTTCTACTCCGGGGTCATCTACAAGGCGATCGGCATCCCGGTGAACATGTTCACCGCCCTGTTCGCCATGGGGAGGACGCCGGGCTGGATCGCGCAGTGGCTGGAGATGCGCCGGGAGCCTTCGTCCAAGATCGGCCGCCCGCGCCAGATCTATACCGGGGCGACCGAGCGGCCGTACGTGCCGATGGAGAGGAGGGGCTGACTCACGCCTGCCGCGCGGCCACGTGGCGCGCCACGCGCGTCTTCGTCAGGATCAGGAGGGCCGGGAGCGTCGTGAGGGCGGTGACCAGGCAGGTGACCGATCCGATGGCTGCGACGATGCCCATGGATCGCAGGCCGGGGTAGTTGGACAGGCCGATGGTGCCGAAGCCTGCGACATTGGTGAGGGCCGCCATCACCACCGCCTTGCCGGTCTCCATCAGGCCGTCGAAGTTGCTCAGGCCCTCCTGCGAGATCCGGTGGATGATGTGGATGCCGTAGTCGATGCCGACGCCCAGGATCATGGTGGTGACGAAGGCGTTGACGAAGTTCATCTTGATGCCCAGAAGGCGCATGCAGCCGAGCATCCAGACGACGCCGACCAGGAGCTGGATGTTGGCGAGCGCCGTCAGCCACAGGCTCCGGAAGTCCATCCACAGGAGGAGGGTCACCAGGATGAGGCCGAGGATGACGGCCCGCCAGGAGTCGCGGCTGAAGAGGCGCCTCAGCTCGGCCGAGGCGATATTGACACCGGTGATCTCGATCCCGGCTGAGGGGTGATCGAGCGCCTTCACCAGGGCGGGCGGCGCCGTGCGCTTCGCCTCGGGGCGGGAGGGGAACAGGTAGGTCACCGACTTGTAGCGGCCGTCCTCGTCCTTTTGGATGTAGCGGCCGATGAAGCGTTCCAGGCCCGCCGCCTCCAGGTCGGAGACGGCGAGCGGGCGCTCCGGGCGCAGGATCGCCGGCAGCGCCTCCAGGTAGGGGTCGTAGGTCTCGGGGCGGAAGCCGCTGTCGCGCAGGGCGGCGCGGAAGGTTCGCTCGATGCGTAGGACGTCGAAGGCGCCGTCCCGGCCCTCGCGCAGCGCCCGGATCACCTGCTCCTGGTCCTGGCGCGGCGGCAGGTAATTGAAGATCGACTCGTAGCCGCGCAGGGTGCCGTCCGCCACGAACCAGTCGAGGAGGCGGTTGGCCTCGAGGTTCCTTTCCATCACGCCGTCCAGGTCGTTCCCCCGGCACAGCACCATCATCGGCGTGAAGGAGGCCTCGAACTTCCGGGCGATGGTGTCCTGCATCATGATGCCGCGGTTCTTCGGCGAGCGCAGGTCCTGCAC
>JACOUZ010000066.1 GCA_016177515.1 Acidobacteriota bacterium | reverse complement strand
TCCGGACCATCATCCGCAAGTACGCTCTGCGCGAAGAGTTCCAGCCGGACGTCCTGGCGGCCGCCGGCGCCGCGCCGGACCGCGTCACCGAGGACGAGATCCGCGGGCGGGAGGATTTCCGCGGCCTGCCGATCGTGACCATCGACGGCGAGACCGCGATGGACTTCGACGACGCCGTCCGCGTGTCGAAGAACGCGGACGGCACCTTTGAGCTTCAAGTGCACATCGCCGACGTGGCGCACTACGTGCGACCGCAGAGCGACCTCGACCGCGAGGCGTACGAACGCGGCACCAGCGTCTATTTTCCGGGGACGGCGCTGCCGATGCTGCCGCACCGGCTGAGCAACGGCATCTGCTCGCTCAACCCCGGCGTGGATCGCCTGGTGCAGTCGTGCCTGATGACCATCGACGGTCGCGGCAAGGTGGTCGACTACCGCTTCGCCGACGGGGTCATCCGGAGCGCCGGGCGCATGACCTACACCAGCGTGGCGAAGATCCTGGTGGACGGCGATCGGGAAGCGGCCGAGCGCTACCGGTCCCTGGTGCCGATGTTTCGTCTCATGGAGGAGCTGTGCCGGGTCCTGAACGAGAAGCGGCGGCGCCGCGGCAGCATCGACTTCGACCTGCCGGAGCCCGAGCTGCTCCTGGCGGCCACCGGCGAGATGACCGGCATCGTGCCCCTGGAGCGCAACGTGGCGCACCGCCTCATCGAGGAGTTCATGCTGGCGGCGAACGAGACGGTCGCCGCGCACCTCTTCCGCGCCCGGGTGCCGTCGATCTACCGCATCCACGAGAGGCCCGACCCCAAGAAACTGGAGGAGTTCGACGCCGTGGCCCAGGCCTTCGGCTACCGCCTGGCGCGGCCGTTCGAGTCGATCGAGCCGCGCGCCTTCCAGGATCTCGTCGAGATGGCGAAGGGGCGGCCGGAGGAGCGCTTCCTGTCACGGCTGATGCTGCGCTCGATGAAGCAGGCGCGCTACCATCATCTGCGGGACATCCACTTCGGTCTGGCCGCCTCCTGCTACACGCACTTCACCTCCCCCATAAGGCGCTATCCGGACCTGATCGTGCACCGCCTCCTGCGCCGCGTGCGCCAGGCCGCCCCGCTGGCGGAGCGCGAGCGCCGGGACCTGGAGGAGTTCCTGCCGGAGGCGGCGCTGCGATCGTCGCGCATGGAGCGCAACGCCGACGACGCCGAGTGGGAGCTCGTCGAGTGGAAGAAGACGGCTTTCATGGCCGATCGCGTGGGGGAGGAGTTCGACGGCTTCATCATCTCCGCCCATCCTTTCGGGTTTTTCGTCGAGCTTCTGGAGTACTTCATCAGCGGTCTGGTGAAGGCCGAGTCGCTCCCCGGCGATCGCTATCGCTTCCTGGAGAAGAAGCAGATCCTGAAAGGGGAGCGCTTCGGCCGCGTCTTCAAGCTGGGAGACCGCGTCCGGGTGCGGGTCGATCGCGTCGATCAGTTCCAGCTCAGGGTCGAGTTCTCGCTGGCGGAGCCCGCAGGCGACTCCCGCCGCGCGACCCCCGCGCACGGCGCGACCCCCGCACGCGGCGCGGCCGCTTCACATCGCGGGTCCGCCCCGCACCGAGCGGGCCCGGGGCCCCGGGCGCCCGCCGGGCGGCGACGCCGCGGCCGGGCGGGGGGCTAAGCGGTGCCGGCGGGCTACGAGTTCTTCGAGCACACCGCCGACGTCGGGGCCGTGGTCCGCGGTGCGACGCTGCCGCGGCTGTTCGAGAACGCGGCGCGGGCCCTGTTCGACCTCATCTGCGACCGGCGGACGGCGCGCCCGCGGCGGGCGGTGCACATCGCGGTCCGGGGATCGAGCCTGGAGGACCTCCTGGTCCGCTGGCTCTCCGAGCTCCTGTACCGCCTGGAGACGGAGGACCTGGTGTTCTCGTCGTTCAAGGTGGAGCGCGTGGATCGCCTGCTCTTCCGCGCCCGCGGCACGGCGCGCGGCGAGCGCCTCGACCGCTCCCGGCACCGCCTGCGGCGCGAGATCAAGGCGGTGACCTACCACCAGATCCGGCTGGTGCGGGGGCGCAGCGCCTGGCGGGTCCGTCTCGTCTTCGACGTCTGAGAGGAGGATCGCATGACCAGGACGACATCGATCGAAATCGAGAGGCTGGACGACTGTCGTTTCCGCATCCCGATCCAGGGGCGGATGAACGTACCCGGCCTGGTGTTCGCCGATGACCGCCTGATGCAGGGAATCAGGGAGGACCAGGCGCTCCAGCAGGTCATGAACGTGGCCTGCCTGCCCGGGATCGTGCGCGCCTCCCTGGCGATGCCCGACATCCACTGGGGGTATGGCTTCCCGATCGGGGGAGTGGCGGCGTTCGACCTGGACGCAGGCGTCATCTCGCCCGGCGGCGTCGGGTACGACATCAACTGAGGGGTCCGACTGCTGCGCTCAGGTCTGAGCGCCGGGGAGACGGAAGGGCGGCTGCGGGATCTGGTCGAGGCCCTGTTCCGCAACATCCCGACGGGGGTCGGGTCGCACCGCAAGGACTTCAAGCTGGATGCGCGCACCATCGACCGGGTGCTGGAGGGGGGCGCCGGGTGGGCCGTGAAGAACGGCTTCGGCGATCCCGCCGACCTGCTGCACATCGAGGAGGGGGGCCGTCTCGAGGGCGCGCAGCCGGGGAACGTGTCCGACCGCGCCCGGGAGCGCGGCCGGCCGCAGCTCGGCACCCTGGGATCGGGGAATCACTTCGTCGAGGTCCAGCGCGTGGACGAGATCTACGACGAAGCGACGGCGCGCGCCCTGGGGCTCGAGCAGGGGGCCCTCACCGTCTCCATCCACACCGGCTCGCGCGGCCTGGGCTACCAGGTGTGCGACGACTTCCTGCAGGTCATGCTCAAGGCGGCCCGGGCCTACGGCATCCATCTCCCCGACCCGCAGCTGTGCTGCGCGCCCGTGAAGTCGGAGGAGGGTGGGCGCTACACCGGCGCCATGTGCGCCGCCGCCAACTTTGCCTTCGCCAACCGGCAGATGATCACGCACTGGGTGCGGCAGTCGTTCCAGGAGGTCCTCCAAAAGGGGCCGCGGGACCTGGGCATCGAGGTGGTGTACGACGTCTGCCACAACATCGCCAAGGTCGAGACCCACCTGGTGGACGGGCAGGAGCGCCGGCTCTGCGTCCATCGCAAGGGGGCGACGCGCGCCTTTCCTCCGGGCCATCCGCAGACGCCTCAGGCCTACCGGGAGGCGGGCCAGCCGGTCCTGATCCCGGGAGACATGGGGCGCTACTCCTACGTGCTGGTCGGGACCAGGAAGGCCTACGAGGAGACGTTCGGGTCCACCTGCCACGGCGCCGGCCGCAGGATGAGCCGCGCCGCCGCCAGGAAGACGGCGCGCGGCCGGCCGATCGTGCGCGAGATGGAGGATCGCGGCATCTTCGTGCGGGCCGACGGCTACGCCACCCTGGCCGAGGAGATCCCCGAGGCTTACAAGGACGTCGCGGACGTGGTGGATGTCGTGGATCGGGCCGGCATCTCGCGCAAGGTGGCGCGGCTCGTGCCCGTGGCCGTCATCAAGGGCTGAGCGCTCGCGTCAGGCGCGGGGGGCGCGGCCGACGGCGCGCGCCGCCGCCCCGCGCCGGGGCCGGGGGCCGGGGGCGGCGGCCGTCTGCCGGTTCGCGTGGGAGGGCTGCAGGGCCGCCTCCAGGACGTCGTCCACCGTCTTCGCGAAGCGGAAGTCGAGCGTGCCCAGAACGTCCGCCGGGATCTCGTGCAGGTCCTTCTCGTTCTCCGACGGCAGGACGATCGTCGAGATCCCGCCGCGCCGCGCCCCCAGGATCTTCTGTTTGATCCCGCCGACGGGCAGCACCTTGCCCCGCAGCGTGATCTCGCCGGTCATCGCGGTGGCCGGCCGGCACAGGCGCCCGGTCAGGAGGGACACCATGGCGGTGGCGATCGTCACCCCGGCCGACGGCCCGTCCTTCGGCACCGCTCCCGCAGGGACGTGCACGTGGATGTCCGACTTCCCGAAAAATCCCGAATCGATCCCGAGGTCGGCGGCGCGGCTTCTGATGTAGGACAGGGCCGCCTCCGCCGACTCGCGCATGACGTCTCCGAGCTGGCCGGTCAGGATGAGTTTCTGGGCGCCCGGCATGCGGGTGGCCTCGATGAACAGGACGTGGCCGCCGAACGGGGTCCAGACCAGCCCGATCGCGACGCCCGGGACCTTCAGCCTCTCGGCCACCTCCTGCCCGAACTTCTCGGGCCCGAGGTACGAGACGAGGTCGTCGGCGCGCACGGTCACCGGCCCGCTCCGGCCCTCCGCCCTGCCGAGGGCCAGCTTGCGGGCTATCTTGGCGATTTCGCGCTCCAGGTTTCTGAGGCCCGCCTCCCGCGTGTAGCGGGAGATGATCGCCGCCAGGGCGGCGTCCTCGATGGTGAGGTCCTCCGGCTTGAGCCCGCTCGCGCTGCACTGCCGGGGGATGAGGTAGCGACGCGCGATCTGCGCCTTCTCTTCGTCGATGTACCCCGGCAGCTCCAGGACTTCCATGCGATCGCGCAGGGGGGGAGGGACCGTGTCGAGGACGTTGGCGGTGGTGATGAACATCACCCGCGACAGGTCGAACGGCACGTCGAGGTAGTGGTCGACGAAGGTCGAGTTCTGCTCGGGATCGAGCACCTCCAGGAGGGCCGAGGCCGGGTCCCCCCTGAAGTCGGAGCCAAGCTTGTCCACCTCGTCGAGCATGAACACGGGATTGCTCTGGCCGCAGCGCCTGATCCCCTGGATGATCTGCCCGGGCAGGGCGCCCACGTAGGTCCGCCGGTGGCCGCGGATCTCCGCCTCGTCGCGGATCCCACCGAGGGACAGGCGGTGAAAGGCCCGCCCCATCGAGCGCGCGATCGATCGGCCGAGCGACGTCTTGCCGGTGCCCGGGGGGCCGACGAAGCACAGGATCGGCCCGCGCGACTCGGTCTTGAGCTTGCGAACCGCCAGGAACTCGAGGATGCGGTCCTTGACGATCTGCAGATCGAAGTGATCCTCGTCCAGGATCAGGCGCGCCTCCCCGAGCTCGATCTTGTCCGCGCTTTGCTTCGCCCAGGGAAGCGTGATCAGCCAGTCCAGGTAGGTCCGGCTGACGACGTATTCCGCCGACGCAGGCGGCATGGTGCGCAGCCGGTTGATCTCGCGATCGGCGGCCTCCCTGGCCTGGGCGGGCATTCCGGCCTTCTCGATCTCGTCCTGAAGCTTGGCGATCGCCGCCTCATTCTCGTCGGTGGCGCCGAGCTCCTTCTGGATTGCCTTGAGCTGCTGGCGCAGCACGAACTCGCGCTGCCCCTTCTCCATCTCGTCCTGCACTTCCTTCTGGATCTTGGTGCCCAGCTCCAGGACCTCGATCTCGCGGCTGATCTGCCGGGTCAGCTTGACGAGCCGGCCGCGCACCGACGCCGTCTCGAGGTAGTTCTGCTTGTCCTTCGGGTCGCGGATCAGGAGGGCCGCGGCCATGTCGGCGAGGCGTCCCGGGCTCCCGATGTTCAGGAGCGCCACGCCGATCTCCTCGGAGGCGATCGGCATGAGCGAAAGCATCCGGCGGATCTGGCTCTGGAGGTTGGCCACCAGGGCCTCCATTTCCACCGACTGCTCGGTCTCCTCGGCCAGGAGAGCGACCTCGGCCACGGCGTAAGGCTCGGTCCGGACGAAACGGCCCAGGCGGATCCGCTCGAACCCGGTGACCAGGACCCGCATCGTGCCGTCGGGGAACTTCAGCATCCGCTGGATGACGGCGGCGGTGCCGACGGCCTGCAGATCCTTCTCCTTCGGGTCGTCATTCGCGGCGTCCTTCTGCAGGACCAGGCCGAGCAGGCGGTCCTTCAGCATGACGTCGTCGATCAGCTTCACGGAAGAGGGACGCCCGACCACCAGGGGCGTCGGCAGGTGCGGGAAGACCACGGTGTTCTTCAGCGGGAGGATCGGCAGGACCGCCGGAAGCGCGCGCGGCGCGCCGCCCCGCGGCCGGCCGCTCTCCTCCAGGGTGTCGAGGACTGCCGTGTCGTCTTCCGTGCCTTGCTCGGACACCGGGTCACCTTTCGAAGGGGCCGCGCGGGATGTGAATATAGAGGAACCCGTCCTTGTGGACCGCCGTGATGCCGTCGGGATCGACCTCCTCCGGCAGCGCCAGCACGCGCTCGAACCACCCCTGGGCGATCTCCATCTGGTGCCAGCGCACGCAGCCGGCAGGGGAGGGCTCCGGCCGCGTGCCCGAGACCCGAAGGCACTGCCCTTCCACGATGATGTCGATCCCCTCGCGCTCCACCCCGGGGATCTCCAGGGTCACGACGAAGCTGTCCGCGGTCTCGAAGATGTCGACCCGCGGGACCCAGGGAGCGGGCGTGTCGAGCGGCTTGACGTCGCGCAGGAGGTGCTGCATGACCTGCTCCATCCGGCGGTGCAGGTCGAGGACCGGCGAGGGCGGGCTCCTGCGGATGCGGACCATCGAAGGCCCGGGCGCCTCAGCGGGCGCCGCCCAGGGAGTTGACCTGGCGCGTCAGGCGGGACTTGTGCCGGGCCGCCGTGTTCCGGTGCAGGATTCCCTTGGTCACGGAGCGATCCAGGATCGACAGGGTCCTGGATAGCTCCCGGCGCGCCCCGGCGGCGTCCTTCTCGACGAGCAGGGCCCGCAGTTTCCGGAGCTGCGATCGCAGCCGGCTGCGGCGCGCGGTGTTGACCGCGTTGCGCTTGCGGTTCTTGCGGATGTTCTTGACGGCGGACTGGATGCGTGCCACGACTCTGACCTCCCGGGTGGCTCAGCGCTCCCTGAGGCCCAGCGCCCGCAGCCGCTCGCGGGCGGCGCGGGCCTCCTCGGACTTCGGGTAGGCGGTGACCACGTGCTGGAACTGGATGACCGCGTCGGCGGTCCGGTTCATTTCGAGGAGCGCGAGCCCCTTCTTGAGATGCGCGGAAGCGGCCCTTTCACCGTCCGCGTGGTCCTTGAGAAGACGGTCGTAGGCGCCGACCGCCTCCGGGTACTTCTGCTGGCTGAAATAGACCTCCCCGATCAGGTACCGCGCGTCATCGGCCCGATCGTCCGCCGCGTGGAGGCGCAGGAACTCCTCCAGCGAGGACAGCGCCTGGTCGAGGTTGCCCCGGGCATAGTCGCTGTACGCCTGCCGGTACAGGTCCGTCCCGGCGGAGGGGGCGCCCGGCGCCGCGGGCGGTGGCGGCTGCGGAGCGGGGCTTGCGGCGGCCGGGATCACGCCGGCCGCCAAGCTTCCGGGGTCCATCCCGGGCGCCGGGACGCCCGGGGAGGGCGGAGCGGGCCGGGCCGCCGGCGCCCGGGCGATCGTATCCAGCGACTCGCGGGTGGCGCGCAGCTCATTCGTCAGTGCGGCGAGCCGCTGCTCCGATTCCTCGGCGCGCGTGCGCAGCACCTGCACCTCGCCCGCCACCGTCTCGAGGCGGGCCCGCAGCTCGGCCACCGGCTCCCCCGGCGTCGGAGCAGCAGGCGGCTGACCGGCCTGTGC
>JACOUZ010000065.1 GCA_016177515.1 Acidobacteriota bacterium | reverse complement strand
GATGACTCACATCGCGGTCGTCGCGGCGCCTAGCGGCCGACCCCGCGGCGCCACGAACGCGACCCATGCCATTACTCGGACACACTCCTAGCCAATCCGCGCTCGGGCTCCCCGCTCATTCGGCCTAATAGTCCTGCAGCTGCTGCAGGTAGCCGCGGTGATTGCGGGTGGTTTCCTTCATCGAGTCCCCGCCGAACTTTTCGAGGAATGATTCCGCCATGACGAAGGCCACCATCGCCTCGCCCACCACGCCCGCGGCGGCGATCGCCGAGACGTCGGTGCGCTCCACCTGGGCCTGGAACTCCTGCTTCGATTTCAGATCGACGCTGTGCAGCGCCTTCGGCAGGGTGGAGAGCGGCTTGACGTAGACCCGCAGGCGGATCTCCTCGCCATTGGTGATGCCGCCCTCGATGCCCCCGGCGTGGTTGGTCCTGCGATAGAAGCGGCGGGTCTTCTTGTCGTAGTGGATCTCGTCGTGGAACTCCGATCCCATTCGGGAGGCCGCTTCGACCCCGTCCCCCACGGCGATCGCCTTGATCGACTGGATGGAGCAGAGGGCCGCCGCCAGGCGAGCGTTGAGCCTCAGGTCCCAGTGCCGGTGGCTCCCAAGGCCGGCCGGAACTCCGCGGGCGACGACCTGGAAGGCCCCGCCCACCGAGTCGCGCGATGACATGGCCCGGTCGATTTCCTCGATCATCTTCTGCTCGACGTCCCGGTCGGCGCAGCGCAGCGCGGAGCCCTCCGCCGCGACGATCTCCTCCCAGGTCATCTCCCGGCCCGGCGGCAGGGCGGCCGATCCGAGCGCAACCGTATGGCTGGCCACCTCCACGCCGAAGGCCGACAGGAACGTGCGGCACACCGCTCCGACCGCGACCCGCGCGGTGGTCTCCCGCGCCGAGGCCCGCTCCAGGACGTCGCGCGCGTCGTCCGCATCGAGTTTGAGCGCCCCGGCCAGATCGGCGTGGCCCGGCCGCGGGCGGGTCACCCGCTTGCGCTCCGCGTCGTCCAGATCGATCGGTTCGATCGCCATCGCCTTCTGCCAGTTCGCCCAGTCGCGATTGGCGATCCGCATGGCGATGGGACTGCCGAGCGTGCGGCCGTGCCTCACGCCCGAGAGGATCTCGACCCGGTCCTGCTCGATCTTCATCCGCCCGCCGCGCCCGTAGCCCTGCTGGCGGCGCTTCAGCTCGGTGTCGATGTGCGCGGCGAGGAGCGGCAGCCCGGCCGGCACTCCGTCCAGGATCGCGACCAGCGCCGGCCCGTGCGATTCACCCGCCGTCAGGAAACGCAGCATGCACTCCTCCGGAAGCCTCGACCCGCAGCCGATCGCGGAGAATCGGGGCGGCTCGCGATTATCCTCGACCGCTCGCTCGAGTGTCAACGCCGGCGCCGGGTCAGGGATTCCCCGAAACGGGAGCCGGCGCCGCTCCCGGCTGGAGGGGATCGGCCGCCCGATCTTCATGCGACTTGTCTTGCTTCCGAAAAACATGGTAAGGGTATTGGCCCTTGCCGGACCGGCCCCGGCCGCCTGTTTCCGGCCCATGTCCTCCGGGAGAGGGCGTACGATGAGACGGCACGCGATGGGCGACCTTTCCTGGAAGCAGCGCGCTCTCCCGATCCGCATGGCGGCCGCCATCGGCGCCTTCGCGCTTACGATGACCCTGTCGCCGGCTCGGAACCTGACCGTGGACGATGACGGACCCGCCGATTTCCGGGTGATCCAGGACGCCATCGACGCGGCGGTCGCCGGGGACGTCGTCGCCGTCGCGGCGGGCACCTACAGGGAGAACCTTCTCGTCAAGACCGGCGTCGTCGTTCTGGGCGCCGGATCCTCCTTGACGATCGTCGACGGCGGGCGCCTCTCCTCGGTGGCGAGGCTCATCGACTGCGATGCCGGCACGCGGCTCGAGGGGTTCCGTCTGACCGGCGGCCAGGCCGGATTCGGCGGAGGGGTGAGGATCGAGCGCGGATCGCCCGTCATCCGTTACAACGAGATCGTCGGCAACCTCGCGGTTTTCGGCGGCTCCTACCTGTACAGTTACGGCGGCGGCGTCGCCGTGCTGCAGAGCGCCGCGGTGGTCTCCGAAAACGTTCTGTCCGCCAACCAGGCCGATTACGGGGGCGGCCTGCATCTCGAGGGGGGCGCCGCCCGGATCACCCGCAACGTGATCACCGGGAACACGGCCGGGGCGGGAGGCGGGGTCGATGCCTACGTCCTCCATGGCACCGACGCGCTCCTGGCATCGAACACCATCTCCTCCAACACGGCGATCTTCGGCGGGGGGATCGAGCTGGGCGGCCCCGGCGTTCCGGTCTTGACCAACAACCTGATTCTCGGCAACAGCGCCCTTGCCGGCGGCGCGGGAACGGGGATCGGGGGCGGGGCGGACGCTTACTACAGCAACGCGCACATCCTCAGCAACACCCTTGCCGGCAACGCGGCCCGCACCGGCGGAGGTGCGGCGATCCTCTCCGACGGGGCCCCCCGCCTGATCGCCAATATCCTCCTGGACAACCAGGCCTCGAGCGCGGGCGGCGCGCTGGATCTGGACTCGCCGGGCGCCGCGGTGCTGAGCAACCTCTTCCACCTGAACGGACGCGGCACCTGCAGCGGGCCGGCGGCCTCCCTGTGCTCCGAGCCGTCCAACCAGGAGACCGATCCGCTCCTCGTCGATCCGGCGGGCGCCGACTTCCGGCCGCGACCCGGCTCCCCGGCCATCGACTCCGCGCCGCCGGCGGAAGCACCGGAGGACGACTTCCGGGCCCAGCGGCGCCCTCTCGACGGGGACCGTGACGGCGTCCCGGCGCCCGACCGGGGCGCCTACGAGTTCGATCGCGACGACGTCCCCGGGCTCGAGTTCACGCTCGGTTCCCCCGGATCCACCCGCCTCGAATGGCAGCCGGTGAGCGGCGCGTCCCGTTACCACGTCTACAGCGGTGTCTTCTCGAGCCATCCGGGGGCCGTGCCCGGCGTCTGCCGCGACGCCGACGATGACGATCCGACCGATCGTTCCTTCGCGGACTCCTTCGATCCGCCGCCGGGCGCCGCCTTCGCCTACCTGGTGACCGCCGTCGTCGCGACCGTTGAGCAGTCGGCGGGGTTCGACTCGCGAGGCCTGGAGCGGACCCTGCCGGCGACCTGCCCTTAGAAACCACCGCGGCTCTTACCAAAACATTACCGAATCCTTACGATCGCGGCCCCCTGCGCCCTCGTATATTGGCCCCGATCAACTTGTCGGCTGCGAGAAGCACCGTCAGGACCAGGAGGTCCGCCGGGCCCACGTTGCGCGTATCGGGCGCCAGCTGGATTGCCGATCTGAACAGGAGGGAATGACCATGCTCTCGACGAAAAAAACGGCGACCATCGTGAGGTGCGTTCCCGGGCCCGTCGCGCCAGCCGTGCTCGCATGGGCGGGAGTCTTCCTGTGCGCCGCGCCGGCCGCGGCTGCGATCACCAAGGGGGACGTCGTCATCAAGCGGGAGGTGATCGCCGCCGGGCTCGTCGGGGCGCCGCACCTGACGCACGCGGGCGATGGCTCGGGGCGCCTGTTCGTCGCCGACCAGGCAGGTCTGATTCGGATCATCAAGAGAGGAGTGCTCCTGCCCAGGCCGTTTCTCGATCTGACCGACCGGATCGTCGCCGTGAACCCCGGATTCGACGAGCGCGGGCTCCTCGGTCTCGCGTTCCATCCCCACTACGCTCAGAATGGCCGCTTCTTCGTGCGTTACAGCGCGCCGCGCGCGGGCGAGACGGGAGAGCCCTGCTTCGGCACGAGCCGCGGCTGTCACGAGGAGATCCTGGCGGAGTTCAGCGTGTCGTCCGATCCCGACGTGGCGAACCCGGCCGGCGCCATCCTGTTCCGCGTCGACGAACCGCAGTTCAACCACAACGCGGGAACGGTGGCGTTCGGGCCGGACGGCATGCTCTACTTCTCGCTCGGCGATGGCGGCGGCGCCCACGACGGCCTCGCCGACACCCCCCCGTCGCACGGCCCCATCGGCAACGGGCAGAACATCAACGCCCCCCTGGGCAAACTGCTGCGCATTGACGTCGACAACCCGCCGCAGGAACCGCGGGCATACGCCATCCCGGCGGACAACCCGTTCGTCGGCACCGACGGGCTGGACGAGATCTTCGCCTACGGCCTGCGCAACCCTTTCCGCTTCGCGTTCGACGACGGCCCCGGCGGTGACGGGCGGCTGTTCCTGGCCGACGTCGGGCAGAACCTGTTCGAGGAGGTCGACATCATCCAGAGGGGCGGCAACTACGGCTGGGTCATCCGCGAGGGCTCGCACTGCTTCGACCCGTTCGCTCCCACGAGCCCGCCGGCAGTCTGCAGCGGCACCGGCCCCCTGGGCGAGCCGCTCCTCGATCCGATCGTCGATTATTCGCACGCAGAGGGAGGGCTCTCGGCCATCGGCGGGTACGTGTACCGCGGCTCCCGCTCGCCGAGCCTGGTCGGCCGCTACGTGTTCGGTGATTTCAGCGCCGCCTTCGGGAGTCCCAGTGGCCGCCTCTACTTCCTGGACGGGTCGGACGCCAGCGGCTTCGCCATCAAGGAGTTCATCATCGGCCGTGACGACGCCCCCTACGGCCTCTTCCTGAAGGGCTTCGGGGAGGGCGAGGACAGGGAAGTCTATGCCCTCGGATCGATCGCCCTCGCCCCCACCGGCAATACCGGGGTCGTCGAGCGGCTGGTCGAGGTGGTTAATCCGGCCCTCGACATCAGGCCCGGAGCCTGCCCCAACCGGCTGATTCGCGCCTCCCTGGGCGTGCTCCCGGTGGCCGTGCTGGGGACTGCGAATTTCGACGTGACCTCGGTCGATTCGTCCACTCTGAGGCTGACGCGCGCCCTGCCGATGCACGCCCTGGGCGCTTCGCTCGACGGCGCCCAGGCTTACGCCGGCGCCGGCTCCGGCAGCACGGCCACCGGACGCGCCGTCGCGACCCTCGACGCCGGCACCAATGTCTTCTGCATGAACCTGACGTTCCAGGGATTGCTCGGGGAGCAGACCGTGCAGCACGTTCATGGGCCGGCCACGGCCATCCAGGAGACGGGCGTGCTGTTCGGCATCCCCGGGCCGGGGAGCTTCACCGGTTTCTGCCGGACCCTGACCGACGAGCAGGAGACGATCATCCTGGCGGGGCTGGCGTACGTGAACGTCCACTCGACCCGCGACCCGTCGGGCGAGATCCGCGGACAGATCCTGCCGGCGTCCGCGCGTCCGCTGCGCGTCCACGTGGAGGACGCCGGCAGGGCGGCCGCGGGCGACCTGTGCGGGTGCAGCGAGGAGTCCGGCAACGCCGACGGACTCCCCGACCTGATCCTCAAGTTCGACAACCAGGACGTGATCGCGACCCTGGGCCTGGACGTGGCAGGCAGCGGCGGCACGCAGGTGCTCACGGTCTCCGGCAACCGCCGTCCCGATGCCGACCCCGCCGTGACGCGCTTCGAGTTCGACCTGGGCGGATCGCAGGAGGAGCCGAAAAACACGTCGCTCGGCACGGGATCCTGCACCGTGAACCTCGATCAGCCATCCGGGCAGGTGACGGTCGGCTGCAGGTACCAGGGGCTGTCCGGGCCGGCGACCGCGGCGCACATTCACGGGCCGGCACAACCCGGGACGAACGCGGGCGTGATCGTCCCGCTGGCGGCGATCGGCGGAGCCTCGGGGACGGTCACCGGCGGAGGGACCCTGACCCCGGCACTGGTCCAGGCGATGCTGGACGGGCTGACCTACGTGAACGTCCACACCCAGCTCCGGCCCGGTGGGGAGATCCGCGGACAGATCGTCGGGGGCGAGGCTTTCAGCGCTTCCGACTGCGCCGAGGTGCTGAGGCGGCGGGCCATCAGGTAAGACGTTGAGGAAGACGGGACACTGAAGCAGGAGAGATCGGGCGTGACACGCCAGCGCATCCGCTCGCGCTTCGCGGCCGCGGCGGTCTGCGCCCTGCTCGGGTCCGTCCCGGCGGCGCTCGCCGAGGTCGTGACCCTCGCGCCCGCAAAGGACAACACCCTGTACCAGAGCGCGACCGGATCGCTGAGCAACGGCGCAGGGCAGCATTTTTTCGTCGGCCGGACCGACGCCATCAGCGCCGGCGCGATCCGCCGCGCCGTGATCGCCTTCGACGTGGCCGCTTCGATCCCGGCCGGCGCGGTCGTCACCAGGGTCGATCTCACCCTCAACATGTCCCGCACGATCGCCCTGCTGCAGCCGGTGTCGCTGCACCGGCTGCTCGCCGACTGGGGCGAGGGGACCTCGGACGCCACTTTCGAAGAAGGGGGTGGCGCCGCGGCGACCCCCGGGGACGCCACCTGGATCCACCGGTTCTTCAGTTCCACAAACCTATGGACAGGCGAGGGGGCCGCAGGCGACTTCGTCACGACTCCCAGCACGACCGTCCAGGTCGGCGCGATCGGCGCCTACACCTTCCTGTCCACCGCGGGCATGGTGGCCGACGCCCAGGGCTGGGTCGAAAATCCCGCCACCAACTTCGGATGGATCCTCATCGGCAACGAGGCGTCGATCTCCACCACGAAGCGCTTCGACTCCAGGGAGAATCCGCTCGCGTCCGTGAGGCCCATGCTGACGATTGAATTCTCGACGGGACAAGCCGGGGCCGGCCGCGTTCCCGACGGAGACCGGGTCCCGGGGACGCCCCTGACCGCGGAGCACGCGGCGGGCGGGAACATCCGTCTGAGCTGGGGCGGATCGTGCACGGCGGGCGATACCGACTTCGAAGTCTACGCGGGCGACATGAGCGATTTCACGGCCTACGGGCCGAAGGTCTGCAGCACCGCCGGCGCCACCACGCTGACGTTCGCACCCGCGGCGGGCAACGAGTTCTACCTCGTCGTGCCGCGCAACGCCACGCGGGAGGGCTCCTACGGCACCGACAGCGGCGGTGTGCAGCGCGCTCCCGCAAGCCCCCTCTCCGCCTGCCTGCCGCAGGCGATCGCCGCCTGCCCCTGAACGCTTGATTCCGATCCCCTACCTGTGTAAAGTGAGCCCCTTCCCGAGGAGCGGCGACCGTGGAAATCCTGACGTCGCAACAGATGCGCCATATCGACCGGCGCGCCATCCGGAGGTTCGGCCTGCCGGAGATCGTCCTGATGGAAAACGCCGGCCTGCGCGTCTACGAAGTCCTGAAAGGCCTCGACGAAAACCTGCAAGCCCGGCGCGTCCTTCTCTTGTGCGGCAAGGGGAACAACGGCGGGGACGCTTTCGTCCTGGCCCGGCACCTCAGAAACGCCGGCATTCCGTTCACCGCCTTGCTGTTCGGCCGGCGCCACGAGGTGCGCGGCAGCGCGGCGGCCAACCTCAGGGCCCTGGAGCGCATGGGAGTCGCGACGCGGGAGATCCGCGGCGGGGCTTCCTGGAAGGCCGCCCGCAGGCTCCTGGAGACCTGCGATCTCGTCGTGGACGGGATTCTCGGCACCGGACTGTCGCGCCCGGCCGCCGGGCTTCTGGCCAGGGTATTCGATGAGGTCAACGCGGCGCGCGCGCTGGTCGTGGCGATCGACATTCCGTCCGGCCTGTCCGGGGACACCGGCGACGTTCCGGGGCCCTGCCTCAAGGCCGATCATACGGTGACCTTCGTGCGCCCCAAAGTCCCGCACGTCTTCCCTCCCGCCGAAGCGCAGTGCGGCACCCTGCACGTCGCCGACATCGGCATTCCGAACGAGGCCGTCGCCGCGGAGAAGGCCGATCTCGACCTTCTCGACGCAGCCGAGCTGGCACGTCTGCTTCCGAAGCGTCGCCCGGACAGCCACAAGGGGGATTACGGGCACGCGCTGGTGATCGCCGGATCGCGGGGCAAGGGGGGCGCGGCGCGACTGGCTTCCCTGGGGGCGCTGCGTGCGGGGTGCGGCCTGGTGACCGCCGCCGTGCCCGCGGGGCTGCAGTCGGGCTTCGTCTCCAGGGCGATGGAGGTGATGACCGAGGGGCTTCCCGAAACCGCCGACGGCACCCTGGCGGCCTCGGGCCTCGATCGGCTGCTCGGCCTTCTCGACGGGAAGCAGGCGCTGGCGATCGGCCCGGGGCTGACCACCCATCCCGAGACCATGACACTCATCCGCGAGGTCGTGCTCCGGGCGCGCATCCCGGTGATCCTGGACGCCGACGGTGTCAATGCGTTCGCCGGCTCTGATGATCTCCTGTCAGGCAGGAAGCGGCCCCTCGTCCTGACGCCGCACCCGGGGGAGATGGGGCGCCTGTTGGGGACCTCGGGATCCGTCGTCCAGGCCCGGCGCGTGCCTCTGGCACGCGGCTTCTCCCGCCGCCATGCCTGCCACCTCGTCCTGAAGGGGTACCGCACCCTCATCGCGACTCCCGGCGGTCACGTGCATGTCAATCCGACCGGCAACCCGGGGATGGCGACCGGCGGGTCCGGCGACGTCCTTGCCGGCCTTCTCGCCGGGCTCCTCGCACAGGGGATCGAAGTGTCGGCCGCGACGAAGCTCGGAGTCTACCTGCACGGCCTGGCGGGCGACCTGGCCGCCGCGGAAGTGGGCCAGGCGCCCCTCATCGCCCGGGACATCCTGCAGCACTTCCCCGCCGCACTCTTGCGCCTGAAGCCGCCCCGGGCGCACGAAAAGAGCGCCGCGCTGCCGAACGCCCGGAGGATTGGATGAAGAACGGCCACGGCACGACGACCGGGAGCCAGCGCGTGTCGGGCCCGGGAGAGAACCTCCCGGGCGGCGTTTCCCGGCCCTCCCCGCTGCGATCGGCCGGCACGATCGCGGCCCGGCCGGCGGTCCTGCGGGTGGTCATCCGACCCGCCCGCCCCGATGACCTCGAGGAGGCGACCCTGGTCGAGCGCCGGGTCTGGGGCCGCCTGGGCGCCTCGCTCAACGAGCTCCAGAGGCGCCTGTTCGCGCTGCCCGAGGCCTTCCTGCTCGCCGAGCTGCTGCGGCCGGGCCGGCCGCAGCAGCTGGTGGGGCTGACCAACGGAATTCTCTGGACGCGGGACTTCCCGCGCACCTACCTGGAGTACGAGCGGGCCCTGCCTTCCGCCTCGCACAACCCGCGCGGGGACGTCCTGTACCTCGCGTCGGTGGGCGTGGACCACGGGATGCGGGGCAGAGGCATCGGCCTGCGACTCCTGCAGGAGGCGATCGAGGTCGGCCGGCGCCGTCATTTGAAGCAGGTCCGTCTGATCGCCAGCAGCCGGTCCCGCCCCCTGTGCGAGCGCGCCGGGCTGGCGCTCGTGCGCCCCCTGCCCCGGCTGTTCCGGCAGCACCGCGACCTGATGCCCCAGCCGGTGCTGATGGAACTGCCGCTCCTCTGAACCGGGATGCCGGTCCGGACCCTCCTCAGCCGATCGGAACAGGAGACGCGCGCGGCCGGCGAATCGCTCGCCGGCTCACTGCGTCCCGGAGACGCCGTCCTGCTGTCCGGCGACCTCGGGATGGGCAAGACCGTGTTCGCCCGGGGCGTCGCGGCGGGGCTGGGCGTGGACCCCGAACGCGTGCATTCCCCGAGCTTCACGCTGGTCAACCGGTATCCCGGGCGCATTCCCGTCTACCACATCGACCTGTACCGCGTGGAGAAACTCGAGGACATGGACGAACTGGGGCTCGAGGAAATCCTGGGGGGCGACGGCGTGGCCGTCGTGGAATGGGCCGAGCGCCTGGGGCCTTACCGGCCCTTACGGGCCGTGGAGGTCCGGGTCGCCGATCGGGGAGGCCAGGTGCGCGAGATCCTGATCGAGGACGGCCGCTGACCTACTCCATCCTGTAGTTCGGGGCCTCCTTCGTGATCACCACGTCGTGCGCGTGCCCTTCCCGGAGCCCGGCGGAGGTGATGCGAATGAAGCGCGCCTCGCGCCTGAGCGTTTCGATGTCCCGGGCGCCGCAGTACCCCATGCCGGCGCGCAGGCCGCCGACCAGCTGCGGCATGAGCCCCTGCAGCGAGCCCTTGTGGGGCACCATGCCCTCGATTCCCTCCGGAACCAGCTTGTCCTCCGCTCCCGCTTCCTGGAAGTAGCGGTCGGCGCTGCCGCGGCGCATGGCCCCGATCGAACCCATGCCGCGGTAAGCCTTGAACGTGCGGCCCTGGAAGAGGATGGTCTCGCCGGGCGACTCCTCGGTGCCGGCGAACAGCGATCCGATCATGACCGACGAGGCGCCGGCGGCCAGCGCCTTGGTGATGTCACCCGAGAACTTGACGCCGCCGTCGGCGATCAAAGGGACGCCGTGCCGCCGGGCGGCCTGGGCGCACTGCGCGATGGCGGTCACCTGGGGGACGCCCACACCCGTGACCACCCGGGTGGTGCAGATCGAGCCCGGTCCGATGCCGACCTTGACGGCGTCGACTCCGAGCTTCATCAGCTCCTCCGCCCCCGCCTCGGTGGCGACGTTTCCGGCGGCGATGTCCATTCCCGAGAACGCCTTGCGCAGGGCGCGCACCATCTCCATCACGCCCTCCGAGTGGCCATGCGCCGTGTCCACAACCAGCAGGTCGGCGCGCGCGTCCACCAGGGCCCGCGCCCTTTCGAGCTCTTCCGGACCGACGCCGACCGCGGCCCCCACGCGCAGGCGACCGAGGCCGTCCTTGCAGGCGTGCGGGTACTTGATCATCTTCTGGATGTCCTTGACGGTGATCAGCCCCTTCAGGTGGTACTCGCGATCGACGACCAGGAGTTTCTCAATCTTGTGCTTGTGCAGGATGGCCTTGGCCTCCTCGAGCGTCGTGCCCACCGGCACGGTGACGAGACTCTCCTTGGTCATCACCGCCGACACCGACAGATCGGTGCGCGTCTCGAAGCGCAGGTCGCGATTGGTCAGGATCCCCAGGAGACGCCCGCCGCGATCGGTGACCGGCACGCCCGAAATCTTGAACTTCTGCATCAGGTCGAGCGCGTCGGCGATCTTCTGATCCGGGCGGATGGTGACCGGGTCGACGATCATGCCGCTCTCCGAGCGCTTGACCTTGTCCACTTCGCCCGCCTGGGCCTCGATCGGCAGGTTCTTGTGGACGATCCCGATTCCCCCCTGCTGCGCCATGGCGATCGCCAGGCGGGAGTCGGTCACCGTGTCCATGGCCGCCGACACCAGCGGCAGGTTCAGCCGGATGTTGCGCGTGAGCTGGGTCGTGACGTCGACCCGGCTCGGCAGGACCTCCGATCGGGCGGGCAGGAGGAGGACGTCGTCGAAAGTCAGGGCTTCGGGGATGGGACCTTCCAGCATCCTGCGTTCCTCCGGCGCCTGCGACCCGGGGCGCCTCCCGGTCATTCTATACCCGCACTCCGTGGGGTGCCGCCGGCCGCGCGGCGGTCCCCGTGCCTTCCTCCGATCCGTGGCATTTCTTGTACTTCTTTCCGGAGCCGCAGGGGCACGGGTCGTTGCGTCCCACCCGGCCGGCGGCGCGCTGGACCGGCTGCGTCGCCTCCTTGGCAGGCGCGCTGTACGTCAGATCGCGCTCTCTCCGGACGCGCATCTCCTTCTGCTGCGTGGCCACCTGGGCGTCCATGCGCCACAGGTTCATGATGATCTCGTCCTCGATCCGCTCCTTCATCAGGCCGAACATGGCGAAGGACTCCTTCTTGTATTCCGTGAGCGGATCGCGCTGCCCGTAGCCGCGCAGGCCGATCCCCTCCTTGAGGTGGTCCATCGCCAGGAGGTGGTCCTTCCAGGCCGTGTCGATGACGTACAGCATCAGGGCGCGCTCGTGCTGGCGCATCGCCTCCTCGCCCAGGGCGCGCTCCTTGTCGCCGTAACGCCCGATCACGCGGGTCTTGAGCCTGTCGCGCAGATCGACGGCGTTGATCGTCTTCCAGTCGATGCCGGCCGCCTGCACGTCGATCCCGAAGTAGCGCAGCATGCCGTTTCTGAGCTCGTCCGTCTGCCACTCCTCCGGCTCGACCTCCGGGTTGCAGCAGGAGTCGAGCAAGAAGTCCAGGATCTCCCCGCCCTTCTGGAGCAGGTACTCCTTCTGCCCCTTCCCCTCGAGGAGCTCCCTGCGCAGGCGGTAGATCTCGGTGCGCTGCTTGTTGTTGACGTCGTCGTACTCCAGAAGGTGCTTGCGGGTCTCGAAGTTGCGCGCCTCGACCTGCTTCTGGGCGCGCTCGATGGCGCGGGTGACCATGCCGTGCTCGATCGGGACGCCTTCCTCCATTCCCAGCCGCTTCATCAGGCCCGAGATTCGATCCGACCCGAAGATGCGCATCAGGTCGTCCTCGAGCGACATGTAGAACCGGGACGACCCCGGATCGCCCTGGCGGCCGGCGCGGCCGCGCAGCTGGTTGTCGATGCGCCGCGCCTCGTGCCTCTCGGTGCCCAGGATGTGGAGGCCGCCGAGGCCCACGACCTGATCGTGCTCCGAGGCGCAGCGCTCCTGGTGCTTCGCAAGGCGCTCCTTCCACGGCTCGGGGGCCACCGTGGCGGCGTCGATCCCCTCCTCCGCGATCTGGCGCCGCGCGAGAAACTCGGGGTTGCCGCCGAGCAGGATGTCGGTGCCGCGGCCGGCCATGTTGGTGGCGATGGTCACCGCCTTGAGCCGGCCGGCCTGGGCGACGATCT
The DNA here is from genome assembly GCA_016177515.1 of Acidobacteriota bacterium. Taxonomy (GTDB): domain Bacteria; phylum Acidobacteriota; class Polarisedimenticolia; order Gp22-AA2; family Gp22-AA2; genus Gp22-AA3. Next base: position 1,120 of record JACOUZ010000065.1, on the reverse strand, counting down.
CGGCCTCCTTCTCGTGGTACTTGGCGTTCAGGATGACGTGCGGGATCCGCCGCTTCTTCAGGAGCTCGCTCAGCTGCTCGGATTTCTCGATGGAGATGGTGCCGACCAGGACCGGCTGCCCCTTCCCGTGCAGGTCTTCGATCTCCTCGCCCACGGCGGTGAACTTCTCCTTCTCCGTCCGGTAGACGACGTCCGCGAACTCGGTCCGGATCAGCGGCCGGTTGGTCGGGATGACCATCACCTCGAGGCGGTAGATCTTGTCGAACTCCACGGCCTCGGTGTCGGCGGTCCCGGTCATCCCGGCGAGCTTGCCGTACATGCGGAAGTAGTTCTGGAAGGTGATCGTGGCGAGGGTCTGGTTCTCCTTCTGGATCTTGACCTTTTCCTTGGCCTCGACGGCCTGGTGCAGCCCGTCGCTCCACCGGCGTCCCGGCATCAGGCGGCCGGTGAACTCGTCCACGATGAGGACCTGGCCCTCCTTGACCACGTAATCGACGTCGTTCTTGAACAGGACGTGCGCCCGGAGCGCCTGGTGCACGGCGTGGTTGAGCTCCATCTCCGCCGGGTCGTAAAGGTTGTCCAGGTGCAGGAACTTCTCGGCCTTCTCGACTCCGTCCTCGGTCAGCGCGGCCGTGCGCGATTTCTCGTCGACCGTGTAGTCCTCCTCCTTCTTCAGGCGCGGGATGAAGGCGTCGGCGCGGGCGTAGATCTCGGTCGATTCCTCCGACGGACCCGAGATGATCAGAGGCGTCCGGGCCTCGTCGATCAGGATCGAGTCGACCTCGTCCACGACGGCGAAGTGGTGGCCGCGCTGCACCATCGAGTCGAGCGAGTACTTCATGTTGTCCCGCAGGTAGTCGAAGCCGAACTCGTTGTTCGTTCCGTAGGTGACGTCGGCGCCGTAGGCCGCCTTGCGGCTGGCGTCGTCCATGTCGTGCTGGATGACCCCGACCGACAGGCCGAGAAACCGGTAGATCGGCCCCATCCAGGCGGCGTCGCGCCGGGCCAGGTAGTCGTTGACGGTGATGACGTGCACGCCCTTCCCGGTCAGGGCGTTGAGGTAGGCGGCGAGCGTGGCGACCAGGGTTTTTCCCTCGCCCGTCTTCATCTCGGCGATCTT
>JACOUZ010000050.1 GCA_016177515.1 Acidobacteriota bacterium | reverse complement strand
GGTCTACGGGCTGCGCTCGGCGATGGCGGGGGAGATGCTGGAGTTCACCTCTTCCATGACAAGCGAGACGGTGACCGGGCTCGCGCTGAACCTGGAGGAAGACAGCTTGGGCGCCGTCATCCTGGGGGACTATCTCACGCTCCGGGAAGGTGACGAGGTGCGGTGCACGGGGCGGGTGTTCGAGGTACCGGTGGGGCCGGCGCTGGTGGGGCGCGTGGTGAACCCGCTGGGTGAGCCGGTGGACGGGCTCGGACCGATTAAGGCGGCGCGGAGCCGGAAAGTCGAGTCGCCGGCGCCGGGGATCGTGCAGCGGCAGCCCGTGAAGGAGCCGTTGCAGACGGGCATCAAGGCGATCGACTCCATGATCCCGATCGGTCGCGGGCAGCGCGAGTTGATCATCGGCGACCGCAGCACCGGCAAGACCGCCATCGCGATCGACACGATCATCAATCAGAAGGGCGAAGACGTCATCTGCGTGTACGTGGCCATCGGGCAGAAGTCCTCCACGGTGGCCGGCGTGGTCGAGAAGCTGAAGCAACAGGGTGCGATGGACTACACCATCGTCGTGGTGGCGGGTGCGTCGGATCCGGCACCGCTGCAATACATCGCCCCGTACTCCGGCTGCGCCATGGCCGAGTACTTCATGTACGACGAGCGGAAGGCGACGCTGTGCGTGTACGACGACCTCTCGAAACAGGCCGCGGCGTACCGCCAGCTGTCGCTCGTATTGCGGCGCCCGCCCGGGCGTGAGGCGTATCCCGGTGACGTATTCTATCTCCACTCCCGGCTGCTGGAGCGAGCCGCCAAGCTGTCGGACGCCTACGGCGGGGGTTCGCTCACCGCGCTGCCGGTGATCGAGACGCAGGCGGGCGACGTATCGGCCTACATCCCGACCAACGTCATCTCGATCACGGACGGGCAGATCTTCCTCGAGACCGACCTGTTTTACTCGAACGTCCGCCCGGCGATCAACGCCGGGATCTCCGTGTCGCGGGTGGGTGGCAACGCGCAGATCAAGGCGATGAAGCAGGTCGCCGGCCGGTTGCGCCTGGACCTCGCGCAGTATCGCGAGCTCGAGGCGTTCGCGCAGTTCGCCTCCGAGCTCGATCAGGCGACGCAACGCCAATTGGCGCGCGGTGCCCGGGTCGTCGAGGTCCTCAAGCAGCCGCAGTACCAGCCCATGCCCGTCGAGCGGCAGATCGCGATCATCTTCGCCGTGACGAACGGCTATCTGGACGAGGTCGAGGTCGACGCGATCAGACAATGGGAGCGGGAGTACCACGAGTTCATGGACGCCCGCCACCAGGAGATCCTGCGGACGCTGCGCGCGCAGAAGGTCATGTCGGACGCGCTCACGGCGCAGCTCAAGACGGCCATCGAAGAGTTCAACAAGCTGGTACGGTAGCGGGATGGCCAAGGCGCGCGAGCTCCGCCGGCGGATCCGGTCCGTCGAAAACACGCGGCAGATCACCAAGACCATGGAGATGGTGGCTACGTCCAAGCTGAAGCGCGCGCAGGACCGCGTGGCGGCGGCGCGACCGTACGCCGCCGCGTTGGCCGAGCTGCTGGCGGATCTGTACAGCCGCGACCTGGCAGAGAGGTTTCCGCTGTTACGGCAGCCCGCGGGGGCGGCGCGGCGGGTCGCGCTGCTGCTGATCACGAGTAATCGGGGGTTGTGCGGGGCGTTCAATGGCAACCTGATCCGCGAGGCCCGGCAGCGAATGGCGGAGCTGGAAGGAGCGGGGACGGAAGTGGAGCTGCACGGCATCGGGCGCAAGGGCATCGGGTTCTTCCGGTACGTGGGGCGGGCGCTCGCCTCGCAACGCCAGGACATCGGGGACCGGCCCACACCGGCCCATGCTGCCGAGGTGATGGGTCCGTTGATGGATCGATTCGCCGGGGGCGAACTGGACGCGGTGGAGGTCGTGTACGCGCAGTTCAAGAGCCCGCTGTCCACGCCGCCCGCGGTGATGCGGATCCTCCCGGTCACCCCGCCAGCAGGGGCGGCTCGGCGGATCGGCGGGCCGGCGGACCGAAGGGGGCCACGAGCCGCCCAGCCGCCCATCCGCCCATCCGCTCCCAATTACATCTTGCGGCCGTCGGGGGACGAGATCGTGGGCGCCATCCTGCCCCTCTACGTGCGGAACCAGATGTTCCGCGCCCTCGTGGAGACGGCGGCGGCGGAGCAGGGCGCGCGGCGCACGGCCATGAAGAACGCCACCGACAGCGCCGGCGACATGATCGACGCGCTGCGGCGCACGTTCAACCGCGCCCGCCAGGCGCAGATCACGCAGGAGATCGCGGAGATTGTGGGTGGGGCGGAGGCGTTGAAGGGTTAGCATCGCGACCACTGAGGCACTATGGCAGACAATATCGGCAAAGTCGTTCAGGTCATCGGCCCCGTGCTCGACGTGGAATTCGAGCCGGAGCAGTTGCCCGAGCTGTACACGGCGCTCACGATCGATCAGCCGGGCGACGGCGGACCCCGGGTGAAGCTCACCGCCGAAGTGCAGCAGCACATCGGTCGGAACCAGGTGCGGGCCGTGGCGATGAGCTCGACGGACGGTGTCGTGCGGGGGATGCTCATGCGTGATTCGGGCGGCCCGATCACGGTGCCCGTCGGCGAGCCGGCGCTGGGCCGCATCCTGAACGTGATCGGCGAGCCGGTGGATGACGGCGCCGCGATTCCGCCCGGGACCGAGCGCTGGCCGATTCACCGCGCGCCGCCGGAGTTCGTGGCGCTGGAGCCGAAGACGGAGGTGTTCGAGACCGGCATCAAGGTGATCGATCTGCTCGCGCCATTCGTGAAGGGCGGCAAGATCGGGCTGTTCGGTGGGGCAGGCGTGGGCAAGACGGTCATCATCATGGAGTTGATCAACAACGTGCAGAAGGGGCACGGTGGCCGATCCGTGTTCTGCGGCGTGGGCGAGCGGACGCGCGAGGGGAACGACCTGTATCTGGAGATGAAAGAGAGCGGAGTCCTGGGATCGTGCGCCCTGATCTACGGCCAGATGAACGAGCCGCCGGGGGCGCGGCTGCGGGTCGGGCTGTCGGGGCTGACGGTCGCGGAGTACTTCCGCGACGTGGAGGGCCAGGACGTCCTGCTGTTCATCGACAACATCTTCCGCTTCACGCAGGCGGGCTCGGAGGTGTCGGCGCTCCTCGGCCGCATGCCGTCGGCGGTCGGCTACCAGCCGACCCTGGCGACCGAGCTGGGCGAATTGCAGGAGCGCATTACCTCGACCGTGAAAGGGTCGATCACCTCGGTGCAGGCGATCTACGTCCCGGCGGACGACTACACCGACCCGGCGCCGGCGACGACCTTCGCGCACCTGGACGCCTCGACCAACCTGTCGCGCAAGATCTCCGAGCTCGGCATCTACCCGGCGGTCGATCCCCTGGCCTCGACCTCGCGCATCCTCGACCCGCGCGTCGTCGGCCAGGAGCACTACGACGTGGCGCGGGGCGTGCAGGGGCTCCTGCAGCGCTACAAGGACCTGCAGGACATCATCGCCATCCTCGGGATCGACGAGCTGTCCGAAGAGGACAAGATCATCGTGGCCCGGGCGCGCAAGATCCAGAGGTTCCTGTCGCAGCCGTTCTTCGTGGCCGAGCAGTTCACCGGGCTGAAGGGCAAGTACGTGCCGATCGCCGAGACCGTGCGCTCCTTCAAGGAAGTGCTGGAAGGCAGGCACGACGACCTGCCGGAGCAGGCGTTCTACCTGGTCGGCGGCATCGACGAGGTGATCGAGAAGGCCGAGAAGATGAAAGCGGCCGCCTGAAGCGGCGCAGCGGAGACGGACGATCATGTCGCTGCCGGAGTCGATTCACCTGGAGATCGTCACGCCCGAGCAGCGCCTGGTCAACGAGGTCGTGGACGAGGTGGTCCTGCCCGGAAGCGAAGGCTCGCTGGGTGTTCTGCCCGGCCACACGCCGCTTTTGACGACCCTGGGAATCGGCGAGCTGATGTACCGGCGCGGGACCGCCAGGCGCTTCCTGGCGATCGCCTGGGGATTCGCCGAGGTCCTGCCCGACCGGGTGAGCGTTCTGGCGGAGATCGCCGAGCGCGCCGAGGGGATCGACCGCGAGCGGGCCCTCAAGGCGCGCGACCGCGCCGTCGCCCGGCTGCGGGGGCGTACGGCCGATACCGACATCAAGCGCGCGCAGGTGGCGCTGCAGAAGGCGATCATCCGCATCCAGATCAGCGAGGGGGTCGGGCCGAAGGAGCCGTCCTAGCGGCGCGGACGACCATGCAGGCGCGCTCCCGACTCTCGATCGTCATCCCCGCCTTCAACGAAGCGTTCCGGATCCGCGCCAGCCTCGCGGCGGCGGCGGACTACCTCGCGCGGGCGGGAACCGCGGGGGAGCTGCTGGTGGTGGACGACGGGAGCGCCGACGAAACGGCCGCCCTGGTCGAGGCGTTCGCCGCCTCCCGCGCGCCCGGCGCGCCTGCCGTGAGGCTCCTGAAGAACGGCAGGAACCGCGGCAAGGGATACAGCGTCAAGCACGGTGTTCTCCTGGCCGAGGGGGAGCTCGTCCTGATCTCGGACGCCGATTTCTCGACTCCCATCACGGATCTGCCCCTCCTCCTCCGGCCGGTCGAGAAGGACGGGTACGGGATCGCCATCGGCTCGCGCGCGCTTAAGGAGTCGCGGGTGGAGATCCACCAGGCGGCGTGGCGCGAGGCGATGGGGCGGGCCTTCAACCGCCTGGTGCGCGCCCTCACGGGGCTGCCCTTCCGGGACACGCAGTGCGGCTTCAAGCTGATGCGGCGGCAGGAGGTCCTGCCGCTGTTCCGCGCCGCGCGCATCGAGCGCTTCGCCTACGACGTCGAGATCCTCTACCTGGCCAGGAAGGCCGGGATCCGGGTGGCGGAGGTGCCGGTCCTGTGGCGCAACGCCTCCGGGACGAAGGTCAACGCTCTTTGGGATCCGCTCGACATGCTGAAGGACATCGTGCGCGTCGTGCTGCGGGATCGGCTCGGCCGGTACGGGGCCCTGGGCAGGCCGCCGGCCCCCCCCGATACCGGGAAAGGCGCCTCGACATGAGAGTCTCACGGTCGCGGAAAATCCTGACGGCGGACCGGGCCGCGATCCTGGCGCGGCGCCTGCGGCGGCGCGGGCAGGTCGTGGTCTTCACCAACGGCTGCTTCGATCTGCTGCACGCCGGACACGTGGATCTCCTGGAAGCGGCCCGGGCGCACGGCGATTTTCTGGTCGTGGGGGTCAACTCGGACCGCTCGGTGCGCCGCCTGAAGGGGGCCGGCCGCCCCATCGTGCCGCTCCGCGAGCGGATGGAGATCCTGGCCGCCCTGCGCGCGGTGAACGGCGTCGTGCCGTTCGGCGGGACGACGCCGGCCCGCCTGATCGCCCGGCTGCGCCCGGACATCCTGGTGAAGGGGTCGGACTACCGCAATGCGGAGATCGCCGGCCGCGACACCGTCGAGGCCGCGGGCGGCCGGGTGGTCACGGTGCCGTTGCGGCGCGGGCGCTCCACGTCGGGCCTGATCCGGCGGGCGCTTCGGGCGGGGGCGCGTCACGGCTGACCGGCCGGACCGCCCGGAAGCCGCCGGGCGGCCGCCGGGGCCCGGCCCCGCGCGGGACCGCGTCCAGAGGGGGCCTGTGCAACCGATCCTGCGTTCTCTCGTCGACTTCACGGCGCGCGACCGCGAGCTTCTGGCGGCCCTGCAGGGCGCCGGCGAGGCGGAGCGCCGGCGCGTCACCATCGCCGGGCTGAATCCCGCGGCCGCGGCGCTGCTCGTGTCGGCGCTGGCCGGTCGATCGCCCGGCGGCAAGGTCCTGCTGCTCGTCCCGGGAGAGAAAGAGGCCGAGACTTTCCGCGCGGACCTGTCGTTCGCCCTCTCCGCCCTGCGCGGCCCGGCGGCCCGGGTCCACCTCTTCCCGTCGCTCGAGGCCGACCCGTACCAGGAGCTGGCGCCCCACCTGATGGTCGCGTGCGAGCGCGTGCAGGCGCTGCGCGCCCTGCGCGAGCCGGGCGAGGCGATCGTGGTGGCCCCCACCCGCGCCTTGATTTACCCGCTGGCGCCGGCTCCGGCATTCGATGTCTACCGCTTCGACCTGGGCGAGAGGCAGCCGCTCAGGCCGGACGATCTGTCGGGATTTCTCCTGGAGGCCGGCTACCTGAGAGTCGACCTGGTCTCCACCATGGGGGAGTTCTCCCGCCGCGGCGGCATCATCGATTTCTTGCCGCCGGGGGGCGGCCCGGTGCGCGTCGAGTTCTGGGGGGAGGAGGTGGAGTCCCTGCGCACGTTCGACCCCGGGACGCAGCGATCCACCGGGCGCCTGCCGTCGGCCGCGGTGCCGCCGGTGCGCGAATACCCCTGGTCGCCCGCGGCGCTCGAGCGGCTGCGCGCCGCCCTGGAATCGCGCCGCGCTGCCTGGAAGCCTCCGGCCGCCCGCCGGCATCCTTTCGAGAAGGACGATCTGCTGGCCCGCATCGAGGCGCTCGCCTCGGGGCGGACCTTCGGCGGCATGGAAGCCTGCGTCCGCCTGGCGGAGACGCGGCCCGCGTCGCTGTTCGACTACGCCCCGGAGGCGCTTCTGGTCTCGTGGGAGGAGGGCCAGATCCTGTCGGACCTCGAATCGGTCTACGTCGAGATGCACGCCTCCTTCGATCTGTCGGAGGACTTCGGCATGCCTCCCCCCTCCGACCTGCTGCTGCCGCGCGAGGTCCTGGAGCCCAGGGCGAAGCAGGCGCGGGTGCGCCTCTCCGAGCTGGCGCTCGACGAGGGGCGGCCGCTGCCTCTGCGCGTCCCCTGCGTTCCCGCCCGGCCGTACAAGGGGCGCATACAGGACCTGGCCGCCGATCTGAAGCAGGCGCCCCCCGCGACCGCCACGCTGTTCCTGATGGAAAGCCCGGGACGGATCGAGCGGCTGCGGGAGGTCCTGGGCGAATACGATCTCCCGGCCGCCGTCGTGACGGAAGCGGGACCGCCCGCGCCGGCCGCGGCCGCACCGGCCGGGGGCGCCCTGCCCCTCGCACCGGCGGCCCCTCCTCTCGCTCCGGCGGCCGCCCCCGGCCTGGTGATCGCCGCGGGCCGGCTGTCGCAGGGGTTCACCCTGCCGCGCATCGGCCTGCAAATCCTGACCGAGCGGGAGGTGTTCGGCGAGCACGCCGAGCGCGAGGCGCGGCGGCCCAGGGTGACGGCGTTCAGCCCCGGCTTCAGGGACTTAAAGGTCGGCGACCTGGTGGTGCACGTCGAGCACGGCATCGGCAAGTACGCCGGCATCGCGCGCGTGGGCGAGGACGGCTCGGCGCGCGACTTCATGCTCCTGACCTACGAGGCCGGGGACCGGCTCTACGTGCCGATCGACCGGCTCGACCTGGTGCAGCGCTACTCGGGCGTGCACGGGCAGAAGGCGAAGCTGGATCGCCTGGGCGGGCCGGGCTGGGAACGCACCAAGAGGAAGGTCAGGAAGGCCATGCGGGAGATGGCCCAGGACCTCCTGCAGCTCTATGCCGGGCGGGCCGCGGCCAGGGGCCATGCCTTCTCCCCCGACACCGCCTGGCAGAGAGAGTTCGAGGACGCGTTCCCCTACGAAGAGACTTCCGACCAGGAGAAGGCGATCAGGGACGTGCGGGCCGACATGGAGAAGGACCTGCCGATGGACCGCCTGATCTGCGGCGACGTCGGGTTCGGCAAGACCGAGGTGGCGATGCGGGCGGCGTTCAAGGCGGTGATGGAGGGGAAGCAGGTCGCGGTCCTGTGTCCGACGACGGTCCTGGCGTTTCAGCACCTCAACACCTTCCGCGAGCGGTTCTCCTCCTGGCCGGCGGCCATCGAGATGATCTCCCGCTTCCGCTCGCCCCGGGAGCAGAAGGCGGTGCTCGTGGCGGTCGCCGCGGGCAAGGTGGACGTCCTGATCGGCACGCACCGCCTGCTGTCGAAGGACGTGAAGTTCGGCGACCTGGGCCTTTTGGTCGTGGACGAGGAGCAGCGCTTCGGCGTGGCCCACAAGGAAGCGATCAAGGCGATGAAGAAGGACGTGGACGTCCTGACCCTCACCGCCACCCCGATACCGCGGACGCTGCAGATGTCGCTTGCCGGCATCCGCGACATGTCGGTCATCGAGACCCCTCCGGAGAACCGCCTTGCGATCCAGACCTCCATCGTGCCTTTCAGGGACGGCGTGATCGCCGCGGCGATTCGCCACGAGCTGAAGCGCGGCGGGCAGGTGTACTTCGTGCACAACCGGGTCGAATCGATCGCCTCGATGGCCGGCTTCATCCGCAAGGTCGTGCCGGAGGCGCGCCTGGGCGTGGCTCACGGCCGGTTGGGCGAGGGGACGCTCGAGCGCACCATGATCGCCTTCCTGAACGGCGAGTTCGATCTCCTCCTGGCGACCACCATCATCGAGAACGGTCTCGACATCCCCCGCGTCAACACGATCATCGTGAACCGCGCCGACCGCTTCGGCCTGGCGCAGCTTTACCAGCTGCGGGGGCGCGTGGGGCGCTCGGACCGCCGGGCGTTCGCCTACCTGCTGGTGCCGGCGCGCCAGGGGCTCACGCCGGTCGCGAGGCGCCGCCTCAAGGCGCTGCAGGAATTCTCGGAGCTCGGATCGGGGTTCCGCGTCGCCGCCATGGACCTGGAGATCAGAGGCGCCGGGAACCTCCTGGGGGCGGAGCAGAGCGGCCACATCGCGGCGGTCGGGTTCGAGATGTACTGCCGCCTTTTGGAGCAGACCATTCGCGAGATGAAGGGGGAGGCGCCGCGTCCCGAGACCCGGGCGCAGATCAACCTGGGCGTGGACATCAAGATCCCGGAGGAGTCGATCCCCGATTTCAACGAGCGCCTGGCGCTCTACAAGAGGATCTCGACCGCCCCGGGCGAGGAGGAGCTCGCCCGCATCAAGGACGAGATCCGGGACCTCTACGGCGGCGTCCCGCCGCAGGCCGTAAGCCTCGTCGCACTGGCGACCCTGCGCCTCCTGGCCGACCGCCTGGGAGTGCGGACCATCGACTTCAGCGCCGGGCGCGTGCAGGTCCGCTTCGCCGAGGGGACCCCGGTCAGCCCGGAGGGCCTGGTGCGCCTGGCCGCCGGCCGCCCGGGCGCCAGCCTCTCGCCCCAGGGTGTCCTGCGCCTGGATCTGGAGGGAGCGGCCGCCGCGGGCGTCTCCGCCGGGACGTCCCGGCCGGCCGCGGACCTGTGGCGCATCGAGGCGGTGCACGACCTCTTGAAGTCGTTCGGGGCGGGTGGTAGCATGCGTCCTGCTTCGCAGCCCACCGCGGTCGGGCCACCCAACGGGGACAGGTGAGAACCCAGACGCCACGCAAGCACGGCAATGGGCGGGTCTGTCGGCGCCCTCCGCGGGCCGCCGCCATGGCGCCCGCGATCCCGTTGGTCCTGGCCTGCGTCCTGATCCCGGCGTGCTCCGGAAGGCAGAAGGAATCGGGCCCCGGCGCCTCCCCTTCCCCCGGAACGAGCCGGGCCCAGGCGATGCTCGAGGCGCAGGTGGTCGCTTCCGTCGGCGGCGAGCCCATCTCGATGAAGGCCTTCGAGCGCTACCTGGCCGACAACTCCGGCGACGGGGAAGAGGAAGGGGCCGAGGAGACGAACGCCATCAGGAGCCGCCTCCTGGACCAGATGATCGAGGAGCAGCTGGTGTTGCGCCAGGCCGCAGGCCTCGGGGTCACGGTCTCCGAGGCCGAGATCGACGACTACCTGGCCCAGATCGGCGTCAGCGAGGGAGAGGCGGAGGTGGCGGGCGGCGAGGGCAAGGAGGCGTTCCGCGACAAGGTGCGCCAGGGGCTGGTCCTCCAGAAGGTGAAGGACAAGGCGGTCCTGAGCAAGGTCGAGGTGACGCCGGGGGAGGTCGAGGACTACATCAAGAAGCAGCCGGAGGCCGCACGCGTGCCGCGATCGGTTGTCCTGCGCCAGATCCTGATCGATGATAAGAGCCAGGCCGACAGGCTGGCGGAGCAGCTCGCCAGGGATCCCTCGCGCTTCGAGGCCCTGGCACGGGAGAATTCGGTCGCTCCGGACAAGGGCCAGGCCCGCTCGTACGCGGAGGAGCAGCTCCCGGTCGAGCTGCGGGACGCGCTGTTCCGGCTCGATCCGGGGCAGGCCAGCCCCGTGATGGAGAACGCCGGGCGCTTCCTGATCTTCCAGCTGGTGCGCAAGATGGAGCCCATGGACGCCGACCTCTCCGAGGTGAGGCGCCGCCTCCAGCTGGAGCTGTTCCGCAAGAAAGGGGAGCAGGCGCTCGAGCGCTACATCGCCGACCTGAAGAAAGAGACGGAGATCCGTGTCCATCGCGCCATCCTCCCCTTCGAGTACGCCGGTGAGTACCGGAACTGAGCCCCGCGCCCTCCCGATCCTTCCGGCCCTGGCGGTCGCGGCCGCCCTGCTGGCGCTCCCCGTGCCGGCCGGGGCCGCGATCCTCGAGGAGATCGTGGCCAAGGTGAACAACCGGATCATCACCAAGAGCGAGTTCGAAGAGCGCGGGAGCTTCGTCCTGAAGCAGATCTACCAGCAGTACTCGGGGGAGGAGCTCGACCGGCAGCTGGTCGATTCCCAGGAGAGCATGCTGGCGAACATGATCACCGAGCTCCTGCTCATCGACCGGGCCGAGAGCCTCCTCGACCTGAGCAAGGTCCGCAAGAACCTGGTGGACGATTTCCGCAAGCAGCAGGGCATCACCAGCGACGAGGAGCTGGACAGGCTGCTCAAGGAACAGGGGATGAGCCGGCACGACCTGGAGGAGCAGCTCGTCCGCCTGGCGGTGCCGCAGGAGATCATCAACTACGAGGTGAAGCGGAAGATCAGCGTGAGCGAGGCGGAGATCAAGAAGCACTACGAGGACCACCAGCAGGACTGGGAGACGCCGCCGACCGTGACCTTCAACGAGATCGTGCTGTTCTACGAGGAGGCCACCAAGCCGGAGGTGCTGTCGCGGGCCCAGGGGATCGTGCGCGAGGCGAAAGGAGGGACGGACTTCGGCGAGCTGGTGCAGCGCTACTCCGAGGCGCCGAGCAAGGAGTCGGGCGGCTTCCTCGGGCCCTTCCCGGCGTCCGACCTGCACCCGGCGATCGCCGGCGCCGTCTTCGGGCTCGAGGCCGGCGAGGTCGGCGAGCCGATCGACACCGGCCGCTCCTACCAGGTCGTCCGGCTGGTCGGGAAGACCGATCGGCTGGTGAAGACGATGGAGGAGGCCCGCGACACGATGGTCCGGGCGGTGCGCGAGACGAAGTTCCGCCCCCGCTACAACCAGTACATCAGGAGGCTCTGGAAGGAAAACCAGATCGAGGTGTTCCCGAAGTACGAGCACTTCCTCGTGCGCTCGCCCCTGAAGCAGGGGCCCGGAGGACAGGCCCCCGCCCCGATCGGGGGCCGGGAGGATGAGAGCGCGGCGGCAGGTGGGCGTTTTCCACTGGACTAGCGGAATGTCTCTGGCGCCTGGAACCCGTCTCGGTCCGTACGAGATAAAGAGCCCGATCGGCGCGGGCGGCATGGGGGAGGTCTACCGGGCGCGCGATCCGCGGCTCGAGCGCGAGGTCGCGGTCAAGATCCTGCCGCCGGTGTTCTCCGGCGACCCCGACCGGCTGCGCCGCTTCCAGCAGGAGGCGCGCGCCGCCGGGGCGCTCAACCACCCGAACATCCTCGCCATCCACGACGTCGGCACGCACGACGGCGTGTCGTACGTCGTCTCCGAGCTCCTGGAAGGATCGACGCTGCGCGATCGCCTGGCCGGGGCCGCGGTGCCGGGCCGGAAGGCGGTCGAGTATGCGCTCCAGATTGCCCGCGGCCTCGCCGCGGCGCACGACCGGGGCATCGTCCACCGGGACCTGAAGCCCGAGAACGTCTTCGTCACGCACGACGGCCACGTCAAGATCCTCGACTTCGGCCTGGCGAAGCTGACGCGGCCAGAGCACGAAGGAGGGGCGCTCACCAATCTCCCGACGACTCCCGCCGGGACCGATCCCGGGATGGTGATGGGCACGGTGGGGTACATGTCCCCCGAGCAGGTCCGCGGCCAGCCCTCCGATCAGCGCTCCGACATCTTTTCCCTCGGGGTCATCCTGCACGAGATGGTCTCGGGGAGGCAGCCGTTCCGGCGCGAATCCCCGGTCGAGACGATGAGCGCCATCCTGAAGGAGGAGCCGCCGGAGCTGCCGGCGACGGCGCGCGTGCCCCCGGCGCTGGAGCGGATCCTGCGCCACTGCCTGGAGAAGAGCCCGGCGGAGCGCTTCCAGTCGGCGCGCGACCTGGCGTTCGATCTCGAGGCGCTCTCGGGGATCTCGGGGCCCTTCGCGGGCGAGGCGTGGCCGGGGGCGGGCGCACCGGTCGCCTCCGCTGGGGCCCTGCGGCGCGGCGGCATCCGCTTCCTGGCCGGCCTGGTCGCGGGTCTTCTTGCCGGAGCGGGTGCCGTGCACTGGCTGGGCCGCGGCGAGCCGCCCGGGCCGCCGACGGTCCGGTACCTGACTTACTCCGGGCAGGACACCGAGCCCTCGGCCTCGCCCGACGGCAGGCTGATCGCCTTCGCTTCGACGCGCGACGGCCGCCAGAGGATCTGGCTCAAGCAGCTGCCCGGCGGCGACGAGGTGGCCCTGACGGCCGGCCCGGACACGCGCCCCAGAATATCGCCCGACGGATCGACGGTCCTGTTCGCACGCCAGGAGTCGGCCCGAACGTCGCTGTTTCGCATCCCGGTGGTTGGAGGAGATCCACGCAAGGTGGTCGAGGATGCGAGCGAAGGCGACTGGTCCCCCGACGGCCGCCGGATCGCCTTTCTCCGGCCGACAAGGAAAGAGAACACGGCCGGATGGACCATCATGGTGGCCGATGCCGACGGGCGGGGCGCGCGCGATCTGGCCCACCTCGATGACCGAATCCTCTTCGCGCCGCGCTGGTCCCCTGCCGGCACGGAGATTGCCGTGACGCAGATGGGATCACAGAACTCCCCCAACTCGATCCTGATCCTTGAAGTGGATAGGCGGGAAACTCGGTCCCTGTCACCTCCTCCGCCCGCCGGG
>JACOUZ010000083.1 GCA_016177515.1 Acidobacteriota bacterium | reverse complement strand
GGGTGGCTCCACCCTGTGCAGGGTGACGCACGATCCGCGCTACGCGCGCCCCGCCGAGCGCATCATCCACCTGTTCGACGGCCGCATCGTCGATGAAAGCGCCGCCATCGCCGCGTCCTGATCATCGACCCGCGATCCGAGGGGGTCCGCCGATGGACAGCCTGATCCAGGACTTGCGCTACGGCGTGCGCATGCTTTTCAAGAGCCCCGGGGCCACGGCGGTGGCGATCCTGGCGCTCGGCCTCGGCATCGGCGCCAACGCCGCCATGTTCAGCGTCATCAACACGCTGCTCCTCCGCCCGCTGCCGGTCGCGGATCCCGGCCACCTGGTCGCCATGTTCACCACGGACCGGACGGACATCTACAGGAACCTGTCCTACCCGGAATACCTCGATTACCGCGATGGGACCGACGTCTTCGCCGGGGTCACGGGCCACACGATGGTCCACCTGGCCCTCGGCCGCGACGGCCGCAACGAGCTGGCGTGGGGCGAAATGGTCACCGGGAACTACTTCTCGGTCCTGGGCGTCCCGCCGGCCCTGGGCCGGGGATTCCTCCCGGAGGAGGACCGTGCCGAAGGCGCGCACCCCGTGACGGTGATCGGCCACGGACTGTGGCGACGGCTGTTCGCCTCGGACCCCGGCGTCGTGGGGCAATCGATCACCATCAACGGTGAGCCGTTCTCGATCATCGGCGTCGCGCCCCAGGGCTTTCCCGGGACCAAGTTCGCCCTGGCGATGGACCTCTGGGTCCCGGTGGCGATGCACGCCGTGGTCATGCCCCAGAGCGACCACCTCCTGGAAGCGCGGAACTGGCACTGGATGGAGACCATGGCCCGCCTGAAGCCGGGCGTCACGGTGGAGGCGGCGAACGCCGCCGCGCAGGTCGTCGCCGAGCGCCTGGCACGGGACTATCCTGCCGCGAGCGGCGGGCTGGGCGCCCTGGTCCTGCCGGAGCGGGAGGCGCGCTTCCCGGTGCAGGCCGGAGGCGCGATCGACCTGGGCGCCTCGCTGGCGATGGTCGTCGTCGGGCTGGTCCTGCTGGTGGCCTGCGCGAACGTGGCCAATCTTCTCCTGGCGCGCGCCGCGGCGCGGCGCCGCGAATTCGGCGTGCGCCTGGCGCTCGGCGCCGGACGCTGGCGGCTGGTGCGCCAGCTCCTCACCGAGAGCCTGTGCCTGTCGGTCCTCGGCGGCGCGGCCGGGCTCCTGCTGGCAGCTTGGGCGTCCGATCTCCTGCTGACGTTCCGGCCTCCCATCCCCTACAATCTGGGGATCGACTACGCTCCCGACGGACGCGTGATCCTATTCACCGCGATCGTCTCTCTCCTGACCGCGGTGGTCTTCGGACTCGCCCCGGCCCTGCATGCCTCGAGCCCGGATCTCGTTTCGCTCCTCAAGGGCGGGAGCGGCGGACCCGGACCGGGGCGCCGCCGCCCGGCCCTGCGCAACCTCCTGGTCGCCGGTCAGGTGGCCCTGTCGCTCCTGGTCCTGGCCAGCGGCGGGTTGTTCCTGAAGAGCCTGCGCAACGCCGGGGCGATCGATCCCGGCTTCCAGGCACGCGACCTCCTCCTGGGAACGTTCGACGTCGGCCTCCTCGGCTACCCGGAGGATCGGGGCAAGGGGTTCTTCGGTGATCTGGTGCGGCGCGTCGAGGCGCTGCCGGGCGTCGTCTCGGCGGGCCTGACCAGCAATCTGCCTCTCGACGACAACTGGGATTCCACCGGCCCGATCATCGCCGACGGCCGCCCGGCCCCGACGGCGGGCGAGGAGATCTCGGCCGAGTTCGGCGCCGTCAGCTCCGGCTTTTTCCGCACTCTCGGCGTGCGGCTCGTGCGCGGGCGGACATTCACCGAACTCGACGACGCACGGGCGCCGCCGGTCACGATCATCAACGAGACCCTGGCGAACCGCCTGTGGCCCGGCGAGAACCCGATCGGCAGGCGCCTCCGCATCGGCGGCCTCGACGAGCCGCCGCGCGCAGTGGTCGGCGTCGCGCGGGACGGCAAGTACCACACGCTGGGAGAGAGCCCGCGGGCGCACATCTACAGGCCGGTGCTGCAGTCGTACCGCTCCGGGATGTCCCTCCTGGTGCGGACGCACGGCGACCCGACCTCACTGATCGACGCGGTGCGCCGCGAGGTCCAGGCGCTCGATTCCCGGCTGCCGGTCTACGGGCTCAAGACCCTCGACGAGCACCTGGGGCACGCGCTCTGGTGGACGCGCATGGGGGCGTCCCTCGCCACGTCGTTCGGGTTGCTGGCGCTCCTCCTGGCTGCCGTCGGCCTCTACGGCGTGATGGCCTATGCCGTCACCCGGAGGACGCGCGAGATCGGCATCCGCATGGCGCTCGGCGCGCGGCCGCGCGACGTCCTGGGCATGGTGCTGCGCGGCGCCGTGAAGCTGGCGTTCGCGGGCGTCGGCGCGGGCCTTCTGGCCGCCCTGGCCCTGGGCCGGGTGATGAGGAGCCTCCTCTACGGCGTCTCGAGCTTCGAGCCGGTTGTCTTCACCCTGGCCCCCCTGCTCCTCCTCGCGGTGGCGTGTCTCGCCAGCCTCCTGCCGGCCCGCCGCGCGGCGCGCGTCGATCCGATGGTCGCTTTGAGGTACGAGTGATGGACACGCTCCTCCAGGATCTGCGCTACGGCCTCAGGACGCTCGTCAAGAACATGGGCTTCGCCGCGGTGGCGGT
Source organism: Acidobacteriota bacterium (assembly GCA_016177515.1). Lineage (GTDB taxonomy): Bacteria > Acidobacteriota > Polarisedimenticolia > Gp22-AA2 > Gp22-AA2 > Gp22-AA3. Next base: position 1,396 of record JACOUZ010000083.1, on the reverse strand, counting down.
GCTGGCGCTGGCCCTCGGCATCGGCGCCAACACCGCCATCTTCAGCGTCGTGGACGCCGTCCTCCTGCGGCCGCTCCCGTTCGGCGACCCGGATCGCCTCATGCTGGTCCTGTCCAGCAATCCGGGGAAGGGGTTCCCGAAATTCCCCGCCTCCCCTCCCGATTTCATCGACTGGCGCGAGCAGAGTCAGGCGTTCGAGGGGATGGCGGCTGTCGACGGCGCGCCGTACAACCTGAGCGAGGGCGCCGAGCCGGAGCGCCTGCGCGGATCGCGCGTGTCGTCGGCCTTCCACGGCCTGATGGGGATCCAGCCGGTCCTCGGACGCGGTTTCCGGACGGAGGAGGACCGCGACGGGGCCGATCCGGTGGTGCTCATCGGCTTTGGCCTGTGGACCCGGCGCTTCGGGTCGGACCCGGGGATCGTCGGGAGGCCGCTCACGCTGAACGGCCGGAAGCGCACCGTCATCGGGGTCCTGCCGGAAGGCTTCACGTTCCCGAACCGCTCCGAAGTCTGGACGCCGATGGCGTTCGACCAGGACGAGCTTGCGAGCCGCGGGTCCCACTATCTGAACGTGATCGGGAGGCTCAAGCCGGGCGTCACGCTGGAGTCCGCCCGCTCGGAGATGAACACGATTGCCGATCGCCTGCGGCGGCAGTACCCCGATTCCAACACCGGCTGGGGGGTCATCGTCACGCCGCTGGAGGAGATGATTGTCGGCGGCGTCCGGCCGAGCCTCCTGGTCCTTCTCGGCGCGGTCGGCTTCGTCCTCCTGATCGCCTGCGCCAACGTCGCCAACCTGCTCCTGGCGCGCGCCACGGAGCGCCAGAAGGAGGTCGCCATCCGGCTGGCGCTCGGCGCGGGCCGGCCGCGCCTGGTCAGGCAGCTTCTGACCGAGAGCGCCATTCTCGGAATCCTCGGCGGCCTGTGCGGTCTCCTCCTCGCCCTCTGGGGGACCGATCTCCTGGTGGCCGCCGGCGGCGACAAGCTGCCGCGCTTCCGCGAGGTCGGCCTGGACGGACGCGTGCTCCTGTTCACTCTCGGGCTCTCCCTCGCCACCAGCCTGATCTTCGGCGTGGTCCCGGCCCTGCAGGGGTCGCGACCGGACCTCAACGAGACGCTCAAGGAAGGGGGGCGCGGCGGGACGGCGGGCCGGGCCCGCCACCGACTGCGCAGCACGCTGGCGATCGGCGAGATCGCCCTGGCCCTGGTCCTTCTGATCGGGGCGGGTTTGATGCTCCGGAGCTTCCTGCGCCTGCAGTCGGTCGATCCCGGCTTCCGGGCGGACCACGTGCTGACTCTGGAGGTGGCGCTTCCGGACGCCAAGTACCCGGACGATGCGCGGCTGACGGTTTTTCTCCGCGAGGCGCTCGCCCGCCTCGGGGCGCTGCCCGGCGTC
>JACOUZ010000082.1 GCA_016177515.1 Acidobacteriota bacterium | reverse complement strand
GCCAGGAACTCCTCGCCGTCGCGCCGCGTCAGGTTCGCGACCGAGCGGAGGACCCGCTCGCCCCACAGGAGCGCGTAGGGGAATGAAGGGATGTCGCTCATGTGGATGCCGGCGCACACGACCGTTCCGCCCCTGGCGACGGCGCGCAGCGCCCTTGGGACCAGCGCCCCGACCGGCGCGAAGATGATCGCCGCGTCGAGCGGCTCCGGCGGCGCCTCGTCCGAGCCTCCCGCCCACTCGGCCCCCAGCTCGCGGGCGAAGCCCGATCCCTCCGTGTCGCCGGGGCGGGTGAAGGCGAACACGCGGCGCCCCTGGAAGCGGGCCACCTGCGCGATGATGTGCGCCGCCGCCCCGAAGCCGTACAGCCCGAGCCGCCGTGCGTCTCCCGCCGCGGCCAGCGACCGGTAGCCGATGAAGCCGGCGCACAGCAGGGGAGCCGCCTGCAGATCGGAATAGCCTCCGGGGATCGCGAAGCAGAAGCGCTCGTCCGCCACCGTGTACTCGGCGTAGCCGCCGTCGATGTGGTAGCCGGTGAAGCGCGCCTGCCCGCAGAGATTCTCGCGCCCTTCGGTGCAATCGCGGCAGGCGCCGCAGGTCGCGCCCAGCCACGGCACGCCGACGCGATCGCCCGCCCGGAAGCGCTGCGCGCCGGGCCCCTGATCGACGACGATGCCGACGATTTCGTGGCCGACGATGAGCGGCAGGCGGGGGCGGGGAAGCTCGCCGTCCACCACGTGCAGGTCGGTGCGGCACACGGCGCAGGCACGCACGCGCAACAGGACCTGGCGCGGACCCGGCGCCTTGCGGTCCACCTCGGCTGCGCGCAGAGGGCGGCCGGGTTCGTCCAGGATCATCGCGCGCACGGCGTGCCCCCGTCGGCTTCCCGCGACTCAGCCCTCGCCGCCGAAGTCTCCGATCGGAAACTGCAGGCTCACGTGCTCGTGCAGGACCCTCCACCTGCCGGAGGCCTTCTCGAGGACGAGCGTCATCGCCCCTCTGATCTGCGCGTCCCCGTTGACTGTCGCGAGCTCGATCATCAGGGGGGCCACGACCAGGGCGTGATCCGGGCCGAGCGGCGAGACGTCCATGGCCCCCAGGGAGACGCGGTGCGTCCCGAGCTCTCCCGCCAGAACCCCGGCCCCGGCGCGGATCGACTCCCAGCCGCGGATGATGGCCCCCATTTCGACCCAGGAGACCTCCGGCTGCCGGCAGAACATCTCCATCACCGCGCCCCGATCGGTGCCGTTGTGGGCGTCGATGTAGCCGGCCACGAACGCCTCCACCTCCGCCCGCAGTGCCGGTGGGGACGCGCCGGGCGCGGCGGCGGGCGCGGCGGGCCCGGCCAGGAACGCCAGGACGGCGACGGACACGATCGATCGCGTCACGGATAGGGCTCTCATCGCTTCACCTCCACGCTCAACGATTGCCGACGTTGTACTTCTTCAGAATCTCGCGGACCCGGTCGAGCGGCAACGCCTCGACCGTCCGCCCCTGGCCGGTGACCGTCGTGGCCGCGAACAGGGAGTTGTAGATCGCCTCCTCCGTGGCCTCCACCACCGCCTGGAACAGCGGCGAGAGGTCGTCGTCCGCCAGCCCGGCCGTGGTCGGCCGCGCGGCGCCGCGGTCGGGCCCGCCCGTCCCGCGTCCCGATGCGGCGGGCCCCGCGCGCCGCCGCACCTGCTCCGCCGTCGAGAACGCCACCACATAGTCTCCCGAGCCGTTGGCCGCCGACGACCCGGTGCGCGCCAGGCCCATGATGGCGCGCGCCCCGAGGCGGCGCAGGTTGCGATCCAAAAGCGGCGCGTCCGTGGCCACGACGATCATCACCGAGCCGTCGCCGCGACCGGGCGCGGGCGGCCTCCGCCGCCGCCGAACGGCCGGGTTGCGGACTTCAGGTGTGACCTGCTCCATGAACGCATAGCGCCCCAGCTCCCTGCCGACCGGCGCCCCGAGGATCTGGAGCACGCCGTCGAAATTGCTCTGCACCAGGACGCCTGCCGTGAAGCCTCCGAGCCGCTTCGGCAGCCTGCGCGACGACGTCCCGATGCCGCCCTTCCAGCCGAAGGCGACCGTGCCGGTCCCCGCGCCGACGCTCCCTTCCGCCACCGGCCCGCCGCGCGCCGACTCGAGCGCCTGCCGCACGTCCTTCGCGCTGATCGGGCGCGAGCGGATGTCATTCAGCCAGCCGTCGTTCGTCTCGCCCACCAGCGGGTTGACCGAGCGCACCTCGGCCATGCCCGGCTGCTCGAGCATGTAGGCGGCCAGCGCGTCGGCCGCTTTCCAGACGCATAGCGTGCAGGTCAGCAGGATCGGCGACTCGATTTCGCCCAGCTCCGCGACCTGCGTCGAGCCGGCCAGCTTTCCGAAGGCGTTGCCGGCGTAAACCGCGGCGGGAACGCGCTCCAGGTACAGGTTGCCCCCGTGCGGCACGACGGCCGTCACGCCGGTGCGGACGGCGTCCCCTTCGATGATCGTCGCGTGCCCGACACGCACGCCGGCCACGTCGGTGATCGCGTTATGCGTCCCGGGCGCGAAGATCCCCGGGGCCACGCCGAGATCGCGGGCGCGCGCCGGCGCCCCGGCCGCGGATGCCGGTCCGGTGACGGCAAGCAGGATGAAGGCGGAGACGGCGGCCGGCGGCGATCGCAAGGCTTCTCCTGTAGGTGGGAAACCTCGGCCCAGTATAGCCCTCCTGCGGCCGCCGCGCCCGGCCGCCGCCTCAGTCTTCCTCGGCCGTCAGGGTGAGGCGCAGCCTGGTCATCGGCGCGGTTTTCAGGGCGCCTGCTGGGATCACGAGCTTCGTCTGCCCGCCCACGTCGTTCCCATCGTCTTCCGCATCGATGGGGCCGATCGTCCCGCTCTGGACCGGCTCGCCTCCGTTTCTGACCTCGAGCCTGACTCTGACCAGCCTGTCTTCGTTGTCGTGGGGGTTGTTGACCGTGGCCCTGACTTTGACTTCAACCGTGCCGTCGGAGCGCTCGCGCGCCGCCATTTCGAGACCGCTTGCCCAGGTTCCGCGCCTCCTGTTGTAGTCGGCCCTGAGCGCCACACCGCCGAAGGTCAGCTTCCCCAGCGCGTGATACTCCGCGGTCGAAAACCAATCTCCACCGCCCCACAGGGAGCGGTCCGCGGCGGCGAAGTCGAGCTCCAGGGTCAGAAGGGACGGACTGTCCGCGGCCCCCTCCTTCCCGGAGTCGTCCCCGAGAGGGCAGGCTAGGAGTGTGTCCGAGTCATCGCATGGGCCGCGCACATGGGGCTTGCG
>JACOUZ010000049.1 GCA_016177515.1 Acidobacteriota bacterium | reverse complement strand
GGCCCGTCCCCGGCGGTGATAATCTGCACCGCGCCGAACTCGCCGTCGGCCGCCCCCGGGAAAAGCAGCAGCGCATCGGTGCCGCTGTTGGAAATCAGCATGTCCGGCCTGCGGTCGCCGTTGAAATCGGCGAGGAGAGCCTGGGCCGCCCCGGTGCTCAATTGCAGCGAGGTGCGGCTGCGCATCCCCCCCGTCCGATCGTTGACGCGCACGCGCGCGACGCCGAGGCTGGATCCGCCTCCGACGCTGGTCTCGACGATCACCAGGTCGGCGCCGCGCGAGCAGGCCGCGCCGACCTTCGACACCTTGTCATCCAAAGTGGCGCACGCGCCATCGGCGCCGAACAGGAAAACATTGTCGTCGGCCGTGCCGCACAGGCCGTCGGCGCCTTCTGCCACTTCCGGCGGCTGCTTCCCACTCAGGTCGACCGGGTTGTAGATGAGCGGGCAATTATCGAAAGAATCCGGGTCCGTGCTCGCATCGAAGTCCGGGATGCCGTCGCCGTCCGGGTCGGCGGCCGAGGTCTGGCAGGCGTCCCCGACGCCGTTCGCGTCGGTGTCCGGCTGCACGCCGAGCGCGTCGGCCGGGTTGTAGAGGTTGGGGCAGTTGTCGACGTCGTTGCTCACCCGGTCCGAATCGACATCCTCGGCGTTCAGGTCGGCGGTGGCCAGGAACAGCGGGCCCGCCGTCGGGCTGCCGACGGTCGCCGCCCCGACGCTGAACGGGGACTCCTCGTGGGGCGCAAACGTGCCGTTCTTCTGATTGATCAGGATGCTGAGCGTCCCCGCCTGGAAATTGGCGATCGCCAGATCGTCGAAGCCGTCCCGATTGAAATCGGCGGCCGTGAGGTGCAGCGGCCGGTCGATCGGACCGGGACGGACGGCGAGGATGGCTGCCGCGGCGTCGCCGCGAGGATCGAGAAAAAGCGCGATCCCGGCGCAAAGGGATGGAAGAGCGGAGGCCAGAAGGCCCGCACGTATCAGCCGGCGCATCACCTTTTCGGGTCTTCCCTCAACCTGCTCTTCAGTAAAACTCCAGGTTCCTGATGGAGTTACGGGACATCGTACCGGTGAGATCCGCGGAAGTCAAGGAATGGAGCATGGCCGGCCGCGGTGTATAATCCACGCCCCGCAAGGGATGTGCGGAGGGCAGGCTCCCCATTGCGACTCACGGGCGGGGAGGCCAGAGGGCGCCGTCTGAAGGCCCCGCGAGGCCTCCACATCAGGCCGACTGCCGACCGGGTGCGCGAGGCGCTGTTCGACATCCTGGGCGCGCGCATCCGCGGGGCCCGGTTCCTGGATGTCTACGCGGGGACCGGAGCGGTCGGCTGCGAGGCCCTCAGTCGCGGCGCCGCGCGGGTGGTGTTCGTGGAGCGGCAGCGCAGCGCCCTGCGCCTCATCCGCAGCAACCTCGGCCTCGGATCCTGGTCCCCCGCCGCCGAGATCATGGCAGGGGAGGCGTCCGGCTCGTTGTCCGAACTCGTGCGCGACGGGGCGCGCTTCGACATCGTCTTTCTCGATCCTCCCTACGACGATCCGGAGCTTCCGGACTCATGGCGCCTTGCCGCCCGGCTGGTCGGCGCGAATGGCCTCCTGGTTCTCGAGCATCGCTCGGCCGCCGCCACCCCGGGAGCCGGCGCCCTGCTCCCGCACCGATCGTATCGCTACGGTGACACGTCCCTCACCGTCTGGCGTCCGGGAAGCGAGGCCGAGCGACCATGAACGCCTGGATCTCCCGGGCCGGACTGCTCCTCGTCGTCCTCTTGTGCATCTCGTTCTGCCTGACTGAGCTGGCGGAGGTGGACCTGCACTGGCATCTCCGGGCGGGAGAGCGGATCCTCGGCGAGGGCCGGGTGCCGCGCGCGGATGATTTCACCTACACGTCGGCGGGCCGGCCCTGGATCGATCTCCACTGGCTGTTCCAGGCGGCGGTCGCGGCGGCATACCGCGCCGCCGGCTGGGAGGGGCTCGACCTGCTCAAGATCGGCTGCGTGGCGGGCGCCTTTCTGCTGGCCCTCCGGGCGGCGGCGCGCCGCGGGGCGCGTCCGGCGGTCCTGGCGCCGCTCGCCCTGGCCGCGGTGATCGCCTCCCAGGAGCGCTTCACCCTGCGCCCCGAGGTGGTGTCGTTCCTTCTGCTTTCGGTCCTGTTGGTTCTCCTCGAGGAGCGCCGCAGGAACCCCCTCTGGCTCGGACTGCTGCCGCCCCTCTTCGCGCTGTGGGCGAACGGCCACGCGCTCTACGTGGTCGGGCTGGCCGTCCTGTGCCTGACGGCCGCCGGCGACTTCATCGAATCCCCCCGGCCCCGGCCGGCCCCGGCCGCAGGGCCGCGGGCGGCCCCGGCCGCCCTGCTGCCGGGGGCCGCGCTTCTGTCGATCGCGGCCACGGCCATGACACCGTTCGGTTTCACCGGGTGGGTCCTTCCATGGCGGCTCCTGTTCGAGCGCATCGCCTCCGACAACGTCTACGCGCGCAACATCGCCGAGTTCCAGTCCCCCTTCGGCGGGTACGGCCCGACCGCGTCGATTGCGGCCTTCGCCCTGCTCGTGACGGTGGTGATCGCGGGGTTGATTTTCGGCCGCCGCGCGGCGCGGCCGGCCGACGTGCTGGGCCTCGGCGCGCTGCTGATCCTGGCCCTGCTCGCCCGGCGCAACATCCCGTTTTTTTCGCTGGCCGCCCTGGCCTGGGCCGGCCCGCCGCTGCAAGCGGCGTGGTCCGGGGTGGCGCAGCGGTTCTGCGCCGCGGCCACAGGGAAAGGCGGCGCGTGGCCGCGCCGCGCGGCGCATGCGGGCGGGGCGGGGATTCTCCTCGCGGCCGCCTTCCTCCTGACGGACGTCTGGTCGAACCGGTTCTACGAGCGTGACGGAACGCAGCGTTATTTCGGGCGCGGCCCGGCGCCGGGATTCTATCCGGAGGGGGCCGCCGCTTTCATCCTGAGGGAGAGCCCGCGCGGTGAAGTGATCCACGACCTGACCATGGGGGGCTATCTCGCCTGGCGCTGGCATCCGGCGCGGCGGACCTTCATCGACGGGCGCCTGGAAGTGCACGACGAGTCGCTGTTCAGGACGTACCTCGGCCTGGAGCGGGATCCGGCCCTGTTCGAGGCGACGGCGCGCCGCCTTGGAGTGCACACGGTCCTCTGGAGCCACCGGCACAGTCCGGAGGCCTCCGCCCTGCTCCGCCATCTGGCGGGCGGCCCGGGCTGGCGGCCGGTGTACGTCGACATGTCGGCCAGTGTCTTCGTGCGGAGCGCCCAGGGGGACGAGGCTCCCGGGCCCGGGACCATCGATCTGTCCGACCCGGGGCTGGGGAGCCGGATCCTCGAAGAAGTGCGCCGGGCGGAGGAGGAGGCTGCGCGGAAGGATCCGGCTCCTGCCTTCCTGCGCCGATTTCTGCCGCGGCGCCCGGTTCCGGTGGCGACGGTGAACGCCGCGCTGTTTTTCGGGATCGCGGGGAGCCCGGTGGTGGCCGAGACGCTCTTTCGCGCGGCCCTCCAGCGTGCGCCCGGGAACGCGATCCTTCATTACGACCTGGGGCTGGTTCTGGAGCGGACCGGGCGCGGCGGCGAGGCGCGCGCCGAGTTCGAAGCGGCTCTCCGCGTCGATCCGTCTCTGGGCCCGGCCAGGGAGGGTCTGGCGCTCCGCCTGCTGAAGGAAGGGGATCCGGAGGGGGCGCTCCGTCAGTGGACTGCCGCCGAGAGGAGCGGGCCGCTTTCGGAGGCGTCGCTCCTGGCGCGCGGCGGCTTGATGGCCCGACAGGGCCGGATCGACGATGCGATCGAGGACTACCGCCGGGCCGTCGACCGGGACCCGCGCAACGCCCGGCTGCGGGCCGACCTCGCCCTCCTTTATCACCGCCGGGGACTGGGCCGGCAGGCCGCCGCCGAGATCCGGCGCGCCCTGTCGATCGAGCCGCGCGGCTGTGCGCCGCGCGTGGCTCTCGGCCAGATCTACGCGTCGGACGGCAGGCGGGACGAGGCGGAAAAGATCTACCGCGAGGCCATCGCGCAGTCCGGCGCGCCCTGCCCCGAGGCCGAGCAGGCGCTCCAGGAACTCCTCTGGGGGATCCCTTCCGCGGATCGACAGGAATGAAGAGGGCAGGGAACGGTTCGCCGGCCAATCCGGGGCGGACTTCAAATCCGTAATCGCCGCACCGGCGCCGGTGCTCCATCCTTCGCGCCTTCCTTGACTTCGGGGCTTCGACACATATTTTTGTAGCCGTGGCGCACCGCCGTTCTCGACACGGCGGGCCGCCAGGAGGTACGAGAATGCACAGAGAGCGCTTGGCGTTTCTGACATCGGCGGCGGCTCTTGTTCTGGCAGCCAGTTTCATCGGTACGGCCCGGCCGGCCGCGCAGGAGACGCAGGGCACTCCGTCCTCCGCGCCGGCGGTCGAGGGCCGGGAGGAGGGGGGAGCCCGGGAGCCACAGGCGGCCAGGGAGTCGGATGAATCCCGGCAGTCGACGGAGGGGCAGGCTCCGGAAGGCACCGGGCGCGCGGGAGTCGCGCTGCAGCCCGGATCGACTGCGCCGCCCAGGAATCTCAAGAAGGTCGGCGATCACTGGACTCCCTACGACCCGCCCGACCCGGAATCGTTCCCGCCGGACGCCACACTGCACATCATCGTCCCGGGTGACACGCTCTGGGACCTGGCCGACCTGGTGTTCGGCAACCCGTACCTCTGGCCGCAAGTCTGGAACGAGAACCGCTACATCCTCGACTCGCATTGGATCTATCCGGGCGACCCGCTGCTGCTGCCGGCCCGCCCGACCGTGGTCGGCGAGATCGTTCCGCAGGGACAGGAGGGGGCCCCGCCGGCGGCCCCGACGGCCCCGGTGGCCGCCGCGACCGGTCCGGAAGCGGAGCCGGCCGAAACCTCCGAGGAGGCGCCCGCGGCCGAGATGCCGGACGTGGCGGCCTCGGCACCTCCGGCGGGGACTCCTGCCGCGCAGGGGTCCGACACGGCGCACGCCGCGCGCACCGTTGTCAAGCTCGGGATGCTGACCGACGACTACGATCTGCGCTGCTCCGGGTTCATCGCGCCGCGCGAGTCGAAGCCCGAGTACTTCATCGCCAACCAGGAGGAGGAAGGGAAGCTGGGCCTGACCGAAGGCGACATCGTCTATCTGAACCGCGGCCAGAGCAACGGCCACACCGAAACCGGCACCGAATACAGCGTGGTGGTGCGCGAGGGGGAGGTGCGGCATCCGATGACCCACAGGTTCATGGGCTACTACTACAAGCGGCTTGGCGCCGTGAAGATCCTGGCCGCGCAGGAGACGACCTCGATCGCCGCCATTTCCTACGCCTGCGACGAGATCCGCACGGGGCACGCCCTGGTCCCTTTTATCATCACGCCGGTCCCCCCCAAACCGGTCCCGGCCTTCAACCGGCTGACCATGGTGCCGCCCGACAAATCGACCGGCTACGTCATCCACGTGGCGGACAGCCAGGAGAGGGCGTCGACGGGACAGCTGGTGGACATCGACCTGGGGTACGAGGACGGGCTGAAGCCGGGCGACTACCTGACGGTCTTTCTGCCGAGCGAGCCGTTCGACAAGTTCCCGAAAGTCAAGTACAGCTACGCGGTCCGCAACCGCCGCTTTCAGAGCCGGCCTATCTGGCGCGACGACAACGACAACCTCCCCCCGGCAAAGACGATCGGGCAGATGGTGGTCGTCTTCACCGAGAAGAAGACGGCGACCGCCAAGATCCTGCAGTCGGTCCGCGAGATCGAAATCGGGGATTCGATCGTCGTCTACTGAGAGGATCTGCCGGCCTCCGAGAAGACCTGCGCGGAGAACGCTTCGACGACGGCGCGTTCCCTCCACGCGGTCGCGGGCAGCCCGGCCTTGAGACAGGTCTCCTCCAGGAACGTCTCCACGTCCCAGCCCTGCTGCACCGCGACCTGAGGCAGGAGAAGGCCGCGCCTCCGTCCTTCGCTCGCCATCAGCCCGTGAACGCCGATCGCGATTTGCGCCGGCGCTTGCACCCGGAACGGGGCGTCCAAAAGCGAAATCTCGATGGTCAGGCCCGCCAGCTCGGAAGGGCGCAGCGGATCGAAGCGGGGATCCTGCGTGGCGGCGGCGACGGCGCAGGCGGCCACGGTCTCGGTGAGCGGTTGCCCCGGTGCCACCATCCCGACGCAGCCGCGCAGGCTGCGGCCCCGGTGCAGGCTGACGAAGGCGCCCTGCACCTGCCGCAGCCTCGGTGGCGGATCGCCCCAGGCCGGCTCCGGTCCATCCTCGACCCGCGCGGCGATGGCCCGCCTCGCGAGGTCCAGAAGGAGGGCCTGCTCTTCCTTGGTGAGGCGGGGGAGCGCCTCCGGCATCGGCGGGACCCTTCGGGGAGCGCGGACCGGCCCCCGGGGGCCGGTCCGGATGCCCGGACCGGCTAGATCATCATGATCTTGTTGCGCAGGATCAGGATCTCCAGCGCCAGCGCCGCCTTCTTCAGAAGACGGCGGAATTCCCGGACCTCGGGAGCCATCGAGGCATCCGGCCCGTTGTCCGCGTACAGAATGCCGGCCGGGCGCTCCGCAATCGTAAGGGGAACGAGCAGGACGCGCGCCGGCGGAGGGCACCCGAGATCGAGATAGAACCTGGCGTTGGCCGGCAGGTCGGGGACCGGTCCATAGAAGTACTCGGCGCCGGAGCGGACGAAGACGAACAGTGACGGCCGGTCGAGCGGCACAATGACGTTTCGGACCCGCGCCGGGACGAGCCCGCCGCCCCGGCCGCTCCAGCCCAGGACCCTGTCGGGCTGGGCGACGAACAGGGCGGCGCGCAGGAAGCGCGTGGAGGTGAAATCGAGCACGGCGTCGAACACGTCGTCGCGCGTCTCGGCCTCGCGCAGCCGGCCGGACACCGCCTCAATGGGGACCGGAGCCGCGGGCATGGCCCGCGGCGCGGAGGGCCGGCCGTCCCTCCGCGCGGGCGCGGCCGCGGCGCGTGGGACGGCGGGGCGCGGCGCGGCGAACGGGCGTGTCGTCGCCGTGCCTGGAGGAGAGGGCGGATTCGGGGCCGCGGCGCGCGGCGGGGCCTCCCCGGTCCGGCTTTCGGCGCTCGCGGCTTCGGGCGCTTCCTCCCGCCAGGCATCGAGGGAGCGGGGGAGGGGGCCGGACGGTTCGAGTGCAGGAGGCGGCGCGGCTCCGGGGGCATTCACGAAGGGCTGATCGAGGTCGTTCGGATCGGCATCGAGCGGCAGCCCGTCGAGCCCGACCTCCGGCCCCGCCGGCGCGGGGGGCGCCGCCTTGGGCGGGGCCGCCCTCCTGGGGCGCGCGGGGTCGGACGGGCCGGGCGCCACCGGGATTGTCTTGGTGCCGAGGCTGATGCCGTAGCAGCGTTCGATCGCCCGGACCAGGCGGAACTCGGTCGCGACGTACGGCTCGATCGGCAGCCCGGTCAGGAAGGCGATCTCGTCCAGGGCGATCAGGTCCTTCGGATCGCGCATCGCGAGGTGCAGCCGTCGGCCTTCGATGGCGATCGGAACGATGCAGTACTTGGCGGCCAGCCGAGAGGGCACGCTGGCGATCACCTCGGGCGGTATGCTCTCCATGCGCCGGGCGGAAGCGTAACGCGCGCGGGCGAACTCGGCAAGGTACTCGCCGAGCGTGTCCTCGTCGATGAACCCGAGCTTGATGAGACTGTTACCGAGGCGCTCGCCGAAGAACGCCTTGTCATGCAGGCCGCGCTGCAGCTGCTCCTCGCTGATCTTGCCCTTGCTGATGAGCCAGTCGCCGAGCTTCTGGGTCACGTGGGCTCCCGGGATTCAGCCCGCGCTTCGTCGAGCACGGGCATCGTCCGGAGGAATGCCGGATTGTCTACCGGTTCCGGGACGAGTGGTGCCGGCGGCCGTGGCCGCCGTGCCCGCCCGATCCCCCGCCGCCGAACGGGCGGCGGGGTCCTCCGGGGGCACGCTCCGCCGCTGCCGGCTCCGGCGGCGCCGGCTCGCCGGCCTCGATCCGCTTGTCGCGCAGGACCGCCTTGCGGCTCAGCCGGACGCGGTCGCCGTCGACGTCGATCACCTTGACCAGGATCTCCTCGCCCTCCTGGATCTCGTCCTGGACCTCCTTGACGCGATGCTCGGCGACTTCGGAGATGTGCAGCAGGCCCTCCATGCCGGGGAGGATCTCGACGAAGGCCCCGAAATTGGCGATGCGCGTGACCTTGCCGAGGTAGGTCTTCCCGACTTCCGCTTCGGCGGTGATCTCCTTGATGATCTCGATCGCCTTGAGCGCCGAGCCCTCGTCCACCGAGGCGATGTTGATGCGGCCGTCATCCTCGACGTCGATCTTGCAGCCGGTTCTCTCGATGATCGAGCGGATCATCTTGCCGCCCGGTCCGATCACCTCGCGGATCTTGTCCTTGTTGAAGCGAATGGTAAAGATGCGCGGGGCGAACGAGGAGATGTTCGCGCGCGGCCTGGCGAGCATGGCATCCATGGCGTCGAGGATCTGCATGCG
>JACOUZ010000101.1 GCA_016177515.1 Acidobacteriota bacterium | reverse complement strand
GAAACCCCACCTGCCGCTGCAAGGCCGACCCCCCGCAACTGCACGGCCCGTATTACGTCTGGACCCGCAAGGTGGCCGCCAAAACCGTCACCGCCGTGCTCAGCCCCGAGCAGGCGGCGCGCTGCAAGGAGTGGAGTCGCAACATGCGCAAGCTCGACCGGATCGTACGGGAGCTGCAAGGCATCGGCCTGCGCGCCGCAACGCTCGTGCGCCGCGGATGAGTCCCGCGCCCGGCAAACCACGTCCCAGTCACCGGGGCGCCCCCCAGGGCGTCGGAGCCGGCAGACGCCGGCGCAGCCACCTCCGTCGCCGGCCGATTTTTGCTCAGCCTCTCAGTCAGGCTCGTACCGCACGTCCATCGAGGTGCGCGTGCCCAGGGCGCGGCGCAGCAGGGCGATGAGCGGCGGGTCACCCCCATGCGCCTCGAGGCCGGCGATGACCGATGGATTGATGCTGTAGGTGTACTCGTCGAGGCTTTCCTCGACCAGCTCCTCGACCAGGAACTCGAGTTGCTCGTCGCTGATCACCCCGAGATCGGCGTCGGTGTCGTTGTCGTAAAGCTTGATCATCTCCCCCCTCCGCGAGCCGCGGCGCCGGGCCCTGCCTTGCCATCAGGACGGCCCCGCTGTCGGAGTGTCAGGAAATACCATCCGAGGCCGCCTGCCCCCGCGAGGGAGACGGCGCCGCGGACGATTCCGCCGGCAGCCCCCGTCACCCGCCAGCCCGCGAACTCCCACAGGCCGTAATAGATGAAGAAGGCGACGGCCGTGCCGATAAGGATGCGGTGCGCGGTGAGCAGAGTCATGCCCCCACCAGGAGGCGGTCGCCGAGCCGGCGCGGCAGGCCGGCGGCCAGGATCTTTTCGCGGGCGGCGGCGGCCGGATACTCGGCCCGGTGGAGGATGACGGCGTTCCGGACGTCGTCATAGATCCCGAAGCTGCACCGGCTGTCGCGATCGCGCGGCTGCCCCACCGAGCCAGGATTGACCAGGTAGCGCCGGCCGCGCGCGAGCCCGACGACCATCCCGTCCTCCGTCGCCGGCCGGCGCAGGGCGCGGGTCCCCTCCAGGACGAAGGCGCCCGCAAGATGGCTGTGCCCGAAGAAGCAGACCTCGAAGTCCAGGCGCTCGAAGCAGCGCTGCGCTTCCTCCTCCTCCAGCAGGTAGCCGTCCTCGTCGAGGGGCGTCCCGTGGCAGAGGTACCGTCCGGGCGCGAACTCCAGGGGTCCGCGGGGAAGCTCCCGCAGGAATGCCAGGTTTCCGGGTGTCAGCGCGCGGCGGGTCCAGATCGCCGCGAACCGGGCCACCTCGTTGAACTCCTCGCCTTCCTCGAGACCGGCGGCGACCTTGTCGTGGTTCCCCCGGATCGCCAGAAGGCCCGGCAGGCCGCGCAGGAGATCGATGACGGTGTTTGGATCGGCCCCGTAGCCGACGATGTCGCCCAGGACCAGCGCCCGGTCGTACCCCGCCTCCCGCGCGCGCGCCAGGGCCGCCCCGGCCGCCTCCAGGTTGCTGTGCAGATCGGACAACAGGAGATAGCGCATCAAAGCAGCCCGGCGATCCGTTCGGCGACCTCTTCGGCGCTCAGGCCGTCGGCGTCCACGTGCAGGCCGGCTGCGCGGTAGGTCGGGAGGCGCCGGCGGTAAAGCGCCTCGGCCAGGGCGTCATCTTTGAGAAGCGGCCGTTCCTCGCCGCCCGCGCAGCGGGCGAGCGCCTGACGGAGCGGCACCTGGATCCACACCGCGCGTCCCATCCGTTCGATCAGGAGCCGGCTCTCCTCGTTCTCGTAGGTGCCACCGCCACAGGCCACGATCAGGCGCGCACGACCCCGCAGCGAGGCCAGGATTCCCCTTTCGACGCGCCGGAAGTAGGCCTCTCCCTCCCGTGCGAAGATTTCGGGAATCCCGCGCCTCTCGGACGCCACGATGAGCTCGTCGAGGTCCACGAAATCCCACCCGATCAGGCGCGCCAGGATCCTTCCGACGGTGGACTTTCCGGCGCCCATGAAACCCACCAGAAACACCGCGCCCGGTTGCTCACCCATGACTCTCCCGGACCGCCCGATCAGGAGGCGACGGCGGCTTCCTCCTTGCGCTCGAGCAGGCGGTCCAGGAAGCCCGTGTGCAGGTTGCCGCGGATGAAGTCGGGGTCGTCCATGATGCGCCGGTGCAGCGGGATGTTCGTCCGGATCCCCTCCACCACCATGACCTCGAGCGAGCGGCGCATGCGGGAGATGGCCTCCATGCGGTTGTTGCCGCGCGTGATCAGCTTGCCGATCGTCGAGTCGTAGTAGGGGGAGATGGCGCACTCGGGGTGGGCCGCGGTGTCCACCCGCACTCCCGGGCCGCCGGGGAGGTGGAACGTCGTGATCGTGCCGGGCGAGGGGGCGAAGGTCTCGGGGTCCTCCGCGTTGACGCGGCACTCGATCGAGTGTCCGGTCACCTGGATGTCCTCCTGGCGGAAGGACAGCGATTCGCCCGCCGCGATCTTGATCTGCTCCTTGATCAGGTCGATGCCGGTCACCATCTCGGTGACCGGATGCTCGACTTGAATGCGCGTGTTCATCTCGATGAAGTAGAAATTGCCTTCGCGGTCCAGCAGGAATTCGACGGTGCCGCAG
>JACOUZ010000045.1 GCA_016177515.1 Acidobacteriota bacterium | reverse complement strand
GGGACCGTCCAGGTCAGCTCGCCCGGGGCGGCGCCCGCCGCCTGTCCGGTCAAGGTGGGATGGTGCGAAGGTAGAGGGCTGATGGGAAGAACCGTCCCCTCGACCATCGGGCTCGCGCTCCCCGGCGCGACGGGCGCCGCAGCGCTTTCCGGAGCGGGGGCGGTCGTGCGCGTTTCCTGCCCGCCGCCACAAGCGACCGATCCCAGGACCATGGACGCAACCAAGAGCGCAATCGGGATTGCGCGCCGCTCCCCTTCCATCGCTGACCTCCCCGTCTCGTCCCGTCCCGGGCGATTCCCGGGCCCGTCGCGAGGCATTATGCCAGAGTCGCGCCGGGAGGGCGCGGCCGCGGCGTGCGGCAACTCGTGCTATGCTTCCGGTCCCGCGCCCCCCCTGATTCACGCTGCGGAAGCGGCCGAAGCCCTTGTCGTTCGGGCGTTTTCTGGCCGCCGCGCCGCCGGGTGGCCGGGAGACCGGGGCGACTGACGTGTCGAAGCTGATGACGATGAAGGACGCCATCGCCCGCTTCGTGCGCGACGGCGACCTGGTCGTCATGGAGGGCTTCACCCATCTCATCCCGTTCGCGGCCGGACACGAGATCATCCGCCAGCGCAAGCGCGACCTGACCCTGGCCCGCCTGACTCCCGATCTGATCTACGACCAGCTGATCGCCGCGGGCTGCGCCCGCAGGTTGATCTTCTCCTGGGCCGGCAATCCGGGCGTGGGTCCCCTGCACGCCTTCCGCCGCGCCGTCGAGCAGGGCAGGCCGCGGCCCCTGGAGATCGAGGAGTACACGCACTTCGGCATGGTCCTGCGCTTCATGGCGGGGGCGTCCAACCTGCCGTTCCTGCCGACGCGCAACTATCCCGGCACCGACCTGACGAGGGTGAACCCCGGCTTCAAAAAGGTGCGCTCGCCGTACGGCGACGAGGAGCTGTGGTGCGTTCCGGCCCTCAACCCGGACGTGACCATCGTGCACGCGCAGCGCGCCGACGCCGACGGCAACACGCAGGTCTGGGGGCTGTACGGGGTGCAGAAGGAGGCGGCGTTCGCCAGCCGGCGCGTCATCGTCTCGGTCGAGGAGGTTGTGGATCCGTCGGTCATCCGCTCGGACCCCAACCGCACCCTGCTGCCGGGCGCCATCGTGACCGCCGTGGTGCACGAGCCCTTCGGGGCGCACCCGTCGTTCGTGCAGGGGGCGTACGATCGCGACAACGATTTCTACGTGGGCTGGGACACGATCTCGCGCGACGAGGCGGGGTTCGGGAGGTATCTGGACGAGTGGGTGTACGGGCTTCCCGGCCGCGCCGCCTACATCGGGAAGATGGGCGCGCGCTTCGAGGAGCTGAAGGCCGACCGGCAGATGTGCGCGCCGGTCAACTACGGGTTCTGAGCGGAGGCGGGCCGCGGCGCCCGCGGGGAATGCGATGGCCGGCTACACGACATCCGAGCTGATGGTCTCGCGGGCGGCGAAGGAGCTGAAGAACGGCGACGTCGTCTTCGTCGGCATCGGCGTGCCGTCGCTCGCGGTCAACCTCGCCTACCGGATGCACGCCCCGGGGATCTGCATGATCTACGAATCGGGCGCCGTCGGCTGCGTGCCGAAGCGCCTGCCGATCTCGATCGGCGATCCGTGCCTGGTGACCGGCTCGCTGGCGGTCGTGCCGATGCTGGACGTCTTCAACCTGTACCTGCAGCGCGGCCTGATCGACGTCGGCTTCCTGGGCGGCGCCCAGGTGGACCGCTTCGGCAACATCAACTCCACGGTCATCGGCGATTACGCGAAGCCGAAGGTGCGCCTGCCGGGGAGCGGCGGCGCCTGCGAGATCGCGGCGCTCGCCAGGAGGGTCGTCATCACCATCGCCAACTCGAAGCGCACCCTTCCCGAGCGCGTCGACTTCGTGACCAGCCCGGGCTACCTGCGCGGCGGCCGCGAGCGCGAGTCGCTGGGCCTCAAGGGCGGCCCCGAGCTGGTGATCACCGACCTGGGCGCGTACCGCTTCGACCCCGAGACGCGCGAGATGGTCCTGGTGTCGATGCATCCAGGCGTCACGGTCCGGAAGATCAAGGAGAACACCGGCTGGGACGTCAAGGTGGCGCAGGATCTGACCGAGACGCCGCCGCCGACCCCCGAGGACATCCGGATCATCCGCGAGGAGCTGGACCCGCAGGGGATTTTCCTGAAATCGAAGGCAGGGTCGTGACAATGAAGCAGCCGGCAAGACGCCGCAAGCTCGCGAAGCGCTCCTCCGCGGGACGGTCCCGCGCCCGCAAGGGCGGGACGCGTCATTCCCGGGCCGGCGCGGGAGGGAAGGCCGCGGCGGGAGGCAAGGCCGCCGCGCGTTCGCGCTCCGCCCGCAAGCGGGCCGCGCGGCGCGGACCGATTCTCGAAGACTCGGCGCTGGCAAGGGCGACCGCCAGGGCCACCGCCTCTCTCAGGTCCTCCCTTGCCGAGGAGCCGGCGCTGATCGCCGAGGAAGCCCTGCAGGCGGCGGAGCAGATCGAAATGCTCCTCGACGAGCAGGAAGAGGAAGAAGACCCGGAACCGCACGAAGAGGACGAGTACTTCCTGAAGGCCAAAAAGGAGG
>JACOUZ010000056.1 GCA_016177515.1 Acidobacteriota bacterium | reverse complement strand
TTCGTGGAGCGCACGCCGGGGCAGGTGATTGCCGAGGACCTGTTGTTCGCGGCGCTGGCGGTCCTGGCGATCTGGGGTCTTCGCGGGTGGCGTGGCCTCGCGGTCCGGCGGGCGGTGGCGGTGACCTCGGCAGGCGCCCTCCTGGCGGGGGGCCTCGTCACGGCTTCTCCCTCCCTGCCGATCGACCGCTACGTCACGCGGCTGGCGGTCGGCAGGAGCCTGGCCGATCTGGCCCTGCAGGACAGGGCGCCGCACCTGTCGCAGGGCCGCCACCTGGTGGCCCTGATCGACGTCACCGATCCGCGCGCCGCGGCGACCGCGGCCGCCCTGAACGAGATCGCCGCCCGGCCCGGCTCCCCCCCCATCCTGGCGCTGACGCCGGCCAGCGAGGAGGAGAATGCCGCCTTCCTGTGGTCCGCCGCGCCCGCCTTCGAGACCAGAAGGGTGGACCGGGCGGTCCTGAAGAGGCTGTACCGCAGGCTGCCGCGCTTCTTCCTGCTCGATTCCGGACGCGTGGCGGCCATTTTCGAAGATGCTCCCCCGGCGGCCGAAGACCTGCTATCATCGGAGGCATCATGACGCCGAGATCGATACGCCTCGCGCCATTCAGCCTCATTCTGGCCGCCTCGGCGGCGCCGGCCGTCCTGGGGGCGTCCCCGGCCCTGGCCGAGGCGATCATGTGCCGGCCGAACTACGACTTCGCGGTTGAGGTCGAGGGGAGCTACCCGAAAGAGGCGAAGTTCTACCAGTCGGACTCGCGAGGGAAGTTCTTCATCGACGTCCCGGCCTGCAAGAGCGGCCTGCTCATGGACCTCGCCGCCAAGAAGGTCCAGACGGTGCCGCGCGACCAGGTGAAGCCGATGAACGGCGGCGTGCAGGTCCTGGACGGCGCGCCGGCCGGCGCCCCGGCCTACGCCTTCTCGATCGACGGCCCCATCATCCAGTTTCAGGCCGAGGACAAGAGGGTCCGCATCCTGCCGTGCCTCATGCGGCCGCCGATCATCGGCCCGGTCGACATGGAGGCGCTGGTCTCCGACCGGCCCGAGTACAGGGAAGGGATGAAGGCCTACACCCCCGACGCCGCCTCGATCGCCGTGATGAGCAAGTACGGCAGGAAGGTGCAGATCGACGCCTTCTTCGCCACCTGGTGCTCGCACTGCAAGGAGCACATGCCGAAGTTCCTGCGCGTGATGTCGGAATTGAAGAACGCCAACCTCAAGCTCAACCTCTACGGCGTGCCGAAGGGGTTCACGCAGGCGCAGGGGCCTTGGCAGGGCCGGAACATCAACACCATCCCGACCATCATCGTGAAGATCGACGGGAGGGAGATCACCCGCATGGGATCGCAGCCGGGCGCCATGCCCGAAATGGAGCTGGCGGGTATCTTCCAGGCGGTCAAGTAGGCCGTTTCCGCGCCCGCACCGCGTCGATCTGCCTGTCCCTGTCCGCTTCGATCCGGCGCCGGTCCGCGGCGTACTCCTCCTCGATCTTTTCCAGCTTGGCGGCCCCTTCGGGGTCCGACAGAACCTTGGTGCGCTCGGAGCGGTACAGGATCTCCCGCTCGGCAAGCCTGGCCTGGCTCACCCGGCGGATCTCGGCAATCGCTTTCTTCTGCCCGTCCGACAGGGACGCGGGGGCGGCTTCCCCCCGCGCGCGGTCCTGCTGTTTCAGCTTCTCGAGCGTGATCTCGTACGCGCTCTTCGGTTTGTCGTCGCCCATGAGGGTCCCTTCACGCTATAATTCCGCATCGCTTCAAGGTGCTCCGCCACCATGGCCAAGACCCTGAAAGTCGTCTGTCCCTGCTGCGACACTCTCCTGACCGTCGACCCGGCCACCGGGGCGATCCTGCTGGAGGAGCGCCGCCAGAGGCGCGAGCACCAGTCGCTCGACGAGGCACTGGGCCACGTCAAGGCGCAACGCAAGGAAGCGGAGGACAAGCTCGCCCGCGCGATGGAAGAGTCGCGCCACCGGGAAGAGATCCTGGAGAAGAAATTCCAGGAGGCGCGCAAGAAGGCGGCCGAGTCGAAGGAGCCGCCTCCCCGACCTTTCGACGCCGATTGATTCCCGGCGCGGACCGCGGACCGGCCCGCATCCCGGGCCCCGCGGCTTTCACGCGCCGACGGGCTGCGAGGTCCTCCTGATCAGCCTCAAGACGTAGCTCCCCGCGAACAGCAAAGCCGCCAGGACCGCCACACCCAGGATGGCGACCACCCAGACCCGCGACAGGACGTCGGCGGCCGCCTGTTTCACCGGCAGCCAGCGGCTCAGGCCCAGGGCCGGATCGGAAGGCTTCGGGTTCGCCTTCGCCTTCACCAGAGCCAGGGCATAGAGCTGCGCGCTCTGCCTGGGAGACCGGAGGAAAGTCAGGTCGGCGGCCTTCTCGAGCGCGGCGGCCGCCACCGGCGATCCGGGGTTCATCGACACGTACTTCGAGAAGGAGTCGGCCGCCTCGGATCGGCGCCCCAGCTCGGAAAGGACCAGGCCCATCTCGAAATGGGCCTCGATCGCCGCCGGCCTGCCGGGGAAGCGCTCGATCAGCTTGCCGTAGATCGCCGCCGACTCCCGCAGCTTCCCGGGATCGCCGTCGCCGGTTCCCTGATCGTGGCCGGCGATGGCGAGCGTGTACAGGACGTTCGGCAGCAGACTGTGCTCCGGGAAGTCCCTCTCGAAGTCTTTCAGGACCTCGATTGCTTCGCCCGGCCGGGCGCGCAGGCGCATGGCCTGCGCCAGATGAAACTTCAGGGGCGGCAGGATGTCCGGGGTCGGGTTCCGGTCGATCGCCTTGCGGAAGAGATCGATGGCCCTGTCGGCCTCGCCGGCCCGCTGCGCGGCGAGACCCGCCTGGTAGAGGAGGTTCGAGGCGCGCGGGTCCTCCGGGAAGCGGGTGGCCGCCTCCTCCAGGAGCCCCACAGCCGGCAGCGTCTCGTTCATCAAGAGCCTCGCCCGCGCCTCTCCCTGGAGCGACGCCACGATCTCCGCGGGCGTCGGACAGAGCGTGCGCGCCTCCTGGAACTGGACGATCGCCTCGCCCCCCCTCCCCTGCGCCAGCAGGCTGTCGCCGCGCACCAGGTGGTCCGACACCGTGCCGCCGAACCCCTGCGCCCGGGCCAGCGAGAACGAAAGGAGAAGCGCCGGGAGCCAGGCCGCGAGCCGGAGGTAGCGGAAAGGGGAGCGCCTCATGGCCGGCTATTGTAGGGCATTTTCATTTTGGATGAGAATGACGGCTCTTCTCGGAGGGCGTCACGATCGCGAGCGCCGGACGGCTGGTGGACGAGCCACTGGGCAGCCGGGGTGTCCTGTCTTCGCGCATCGCGCGACGGAGCGCCGCCCGTCTCGGGCGGGTGCGCCGGGCGCTGCGGGCGCCTGCCCTGGCGTCCGGCCTGCCGCGGGCCCGGCCCCTCCTGGCCGCGCTCTCCGCCGCTCTCGCCTCTCTGCCGCCCGCGCCCCGCCGTCGGATCCTGCTCGGTCCGGACGTGCGCGGCTTCCTCGCCGAGGCGGAGACCTGGCTCGAGATTCGCCGCCTGGCCGCCACGATTCCATGGACCGGACGGCGCGACCGGCACCTGGCGCGCCTGTTCGACCGGGTCGCGCGCACCGAGCACCTCGCGACCCTCGTGCCCGGCGGCCGCCTCGATCCCGGTTTCGCCCGGCGCTCGCTCGCCTTCGCGCACCGGCGGCTGGCCGCGGCGCTCGACGATCTGGCGGCCTTCGTTCTGGGCCTGCGCCTCGCTCACCCTCGACCCGGTGTCCTGGAGGTGTCTCTCCGTTCCCGCGCGGACCCCGAGCAGGGGCGGCCCGCCGATCGGATCGATCTGGGGACTCTGGCGGCCCCGGCGGGTGCGCTCGGGATCATGGTCGCGGCGCCGTGCGGGACAGGCTCGATCGGCCGGATGCGGCATGGCCCGCAGGGACCGCGGGACTCGCGGCGGCAGCTGACGGTCCGCGCGAGGATTCGCGGCGGCACCCTGATCCTGCGGGTCGCCGGCGGCCGGGAGACCGTTATCCCGGCCGCGGGCTCACGACTGGTCGCGCCGGACCTGGCACGGGGATGGCACCGGGTCTCGAGCCCGCGACGCGGGACTTCGGGCGCGCGCCGAGGCGACGCCCCCGCGCGCGGACCGCATCTCGTTCTCCGGGAGATGATCCCGGGCACCTCGATCCTGCTCGCACCTTTGATTGAGTGCCGCCCGCGCAGCCTGAAGGTGAGGCGTCCCCTGCCGGGCCTCGCCCGTCGCCTGGCGCGCGCGCTCCGCATCCTCCAGATAGCCTGGCCGGAGGGGCATCGCGAGATCATGATGCGCACGTGGATGGTGGTGCCGGTCCACGAGCCCGGGACGGTGAGCTGGTCGCTCGCCGACCGGCCGGGGATTTCATTCATCAATGTTTTCAATAAGTCGCTGATCGACCTGGCGGACGACCTGTTGCACGAGAACAGCCATCACCGCCTGCACGACATCCAGGAGGTGTCCACCTTAATGGCGCGCGGCCCGGACACGGAGGAGGCGCAGGAATACGACTCCCCCTGGCGCAGCACGCGCCGCCCCCTGCACGGCCTCCTGCACGGGGCCTATACC
>JACOUZ010000073.1 GCA_016177515.1 Acidobacteriota bacterium | reverse complement strand
CGCCCCGGCCTTCGGGGATTCAGCCTGACGCTCCCGCTCGTGGCTCTGCTCTCGCTCGCCTGCGCAGACAAGACCCCGGCGAGGATTACGTTCACCGCCCCTCCGCCGGTCATCGTGAGCGGCAAGACCCTCGTGATCAAGGCCGCACTGGTCAACAGGAAGGACGAGCCGATTGCCGGGAAGGCCGTGGCCTTTTCGGCGGCGCCCGCCGACGTGCTGGAGGTCTCGGCGACCGGCACGCTCCGCTGCCTGAAGACGGGCGACGCCACGCTCACTCTCGCCCCCGCGGGAGGAGCCGGGACCGCGGCCGCCGGCACAGCGTCCGGCGGCGCGTCCGCGGGCAGCGGTGCCGTGGAGACGCTGGCCGTCAAGTGCCGCCTGCCGACCGCGATCGTCCTGCCGCAGGATCTCCGGCTCGTCCTCGGCAGCAAGCCGGTGCCGCTCCATCCGCGCGTCCTCGGCGACGGCGGCATCGAGATGCAGGACGTGCCGCTCGAAATCACCTCCTCCGATCCGTCCGTCGTCGCCATCGAGGAGGACGCCGCGAAGCCGGTGGCGGTCGGCCGGGCCAGGCTGCGCGCGGCGGCCGAGGAGATTGCCGGAGTCGCCCCCGTCGAAGTGGTCGAGAGGATCGTCTCCGAGCCCCTGGCGCTCGCCGACGGCGCGCGCCGCGCCTTCAGGCTCGAGCCGGGAGAGTACGAGGTGACGGTCGACATGAAGTCCGCCGATCGCATCACCCAGGGCGTGACGGTCGCCTGGGAGGGCGCCGCTTGCGATCCCCAGCCCGAGAAGCCGTCGCACCGCTTCCGCTGCCGCGTCAACGAGCCGGCCACGATGACCGTCGCCAACCCGGCGCAGATCGGACTTGGCGCCAGGATGACCGGCACGGTGGCCATCTATCGGGTCCCGCCGGCTTGAACAGGCCGCTCAAGCTCGCGCTCCTTCTCGCCTGCCTGCCGCTGCCGTTCCTGATCCCGGGCGCGCCGGGCCTTCTCGGAGGCCAGGGCGCCTACCGCGAGGCGATGACCTGGGGCCTTCCGGTGGCGGCGGTCCTCCTCGGCTCGTTCGTCTTCTCGCGGTGGCCGGGGTTCTCCGGGTCCCGCGGCGCCCCGGGGGGCCGGCGCGCCGTTCCGCACGCCCTGCCTCGCCTCGCGCCGTGGTTCGTGGCGGCCCTTCTGGCCGACTTCTCGTTTCTCGGGATCGGCCACCTGCTCGGCTGGGTCACGTTCACGTTCGGCGACCAGGGCTTCAGCGGCCATCCCGTCCGGACGCTTCTCTGGAGCCTGCCGCTCTGTCTTCTCGTGGCCGCGCTGGGGTGGGAATGGACCCTGCGCGGGACGCTCCTCGCCGCCCTGGCCGAGCGGGTCCCGCCGCCGGCGGCCCTGCTGCTTTCCTGCGCCTCGGGCGTCTGGCTCGCGGCGCCTCTCATCGTGCCCGGCCTCGACGTCCCCGACCCGCACTACGTCCTCGCCGCCTTCCTGACGGCGGCCTGCCGGGAGGTCTCCTTCGCGCTCGTCTTCATGTCGGGCGCGGGACTGGCGGCGGCCGGGATCTACCGCGGCCTGATCCTGTACCTCGACGCGTTCGTCATCAACGACTGGTACAGCGTCCATTTCCCGGCGGCCAACTTCACCTCCAGCGAGCCGGCGTTCTATCTGCTCCGCAGCCTGAGCGCGGTCCTGGCGGCCGCCCTCGTCGCCCTCGGCGCTCACCTGGCGCACAGGCGCGGACGCCGCGCATGAGTCGCGCCCGCCGGGAGACATCGGCGTGACCCGCCCGCGCGCCGGCGATGGCTGGCTGACGTTTGCCGTCTTCGGCCTCGTCGTCATGGCGACCTGGACACTGGTCATCAAGTACCTGGCGCCGGCGCTCTACTTCGTCGCCGGGCGTGCCGCCGGCCGGCCGCTCGAGCGCGTGCCGGTCATGTGGGACTTCTGGTGGGTGGCGCACCTCGGCCTCGCCTGGCTCCTGTGGCGCCGCCACCCGCTCGCCTGGATCGCCGGCCTGGGGGTGGCAGCGGTTGAAATCGTCATCGTCGCCGTCAAGCTGGCCCTGTACTTCGGGCGTCCCGACCTTTCCTTCTGGCGCCTGCTGTGGTTCACTAACAAGCTGTACGTCCTGGCGTTCTTCCTGTTTCTGCTGGCTTTCCTTCTGAGGAGAAGGCATTGGCCCCGCGGCGCCCGCCGCCGGTGCGACAGCGCCGCCCGCCGGAGCGCCCGCCCCGCGCGCCGAAACGCCGGCTCCGCCCGCCGCACCGGCCCCCGGCGAGGCGATGGGATACCGCACCCTCGGCCGCACCGGCCTCAAGGTCTCGGAGATCGGCTTCGGCGGGTACCCGGTCGACGACCCGGACATCGTCCGCTACGCCCTCGATCGCGGCATCAACTACATCGACACCTCCCACTGCTATCGCGGCGGCCGCAGCGAGACGACGATCGGCGAGGCGCTCAGGGGGCTTCGCGACCGGGTCGTCCTGACCACCAAGTGGTGCCCGCACCACATCGGCAGGCCGGCGAAGAAGCAGGTGTTTCTGGACATGCTCGACCAGAGCCTGAAGCGCCTGCAGACCGACCACGTCGACATCGTCTTGAACCACGAGGTCGGGAAGAACTCGGACGGCGTCGGCCTCGGCCGCCTGCAGAACCCCGAGATGTTCGAGGCCTTCGAGGCCGCCCGCCAGACCGGCAAGGCGCGCTTCCTCGGGGCCAGCGGCCACGATCCCGACCTGATGGGCGTGATGCACCACGCCGTTGACTCGGGGCGGTTCGACGTCCTCCTGTGCCGTTACTCCTTCCTCGACTACCCCGAGCAGAACCGGCTGATCGACAAGGCGCACGCGAAAGGAGTCGGCTTCATCGCCATGAAAACGCTGGCCGGCGCGAAGGGGGCCGATCTCGATCGGTTCCGCGACCGCCATGCGACGTTCAAGCAGGCGGCGCTCAAGTGGGTGCTGTCCAACGCCAAGGTCTCCAACCTGGTGATCTCGATCAGCAGCGCGCGCCAGGTGGACGAGTACGTCCCCGCTTCCGGCCAGCCGCTGCGGCAGGCCGACGCCGACATCCTGAAGGAGTACGAAGAGGCCTTCTCGACCCAGGTCTGTCGCTACAGCGGCGCCTGCCTGCCGGAGTGCCCCGAGAACGTGCGCATCGCCGACATCCTGCGCTTCTCGATGTACTACCACGAGTACAAGCAGGAGAACCGCGCCCTCGAGTCGTACGCCCGCCTCGTGGCGTCCGAGCGAGCCGCCCACTGCGTGAACTGCAGCGGCTTCTGCGAGCAGGCCTGCGATTACGACCTGCCGATCAGGACCCTGCTCATCCGGGCGCACGAAAAGCTCGCGCCGGGCGCCGGATGCCCGGCCCCCGGCGTTTCCGGGCCACCGGATCCGGGGCGGGAATCCTGACTCCTCAGATCTGGTAGAACCAGCTGTCTTCCTGGGCGCCGGCGTCCTTCTTCACCTCGACGCCGGTCAGCCGGCGCCCGAGGTGCGACAGCAGGCGCCCCGGCCAGTACAGATGGCGGGATCACAGCCAGTCGGACACGCGATGGAACCAGAGCGCGTGCAGCCCGGGGTAGGCGATGCGGACTTCCCACGGCGTGCGCGCCGCCGGGTCGCGGTCGAACACCGCCCTGATGTCCCGCCGCAGCGTGCGCACGGCGCTCACGTCGTGCCCGATCGGCTCCGGTCCGCCCGGTCCCGCACCGGCGCACGAATCTATCGGCCAGTCCCTGGAACAGCGCGGTGCGGCCGGGACACTCGCGCGGCGCGATTTCGATTTGGAGATCGACCCGGCCCCTTGACTCCCGCCGCACCCGATTGCATCTTCGCAAGGTGGCCGGATTCGTCTTGCTCAACGGACCTTCCGGGCCGCGCAGGTGGGCCGTCCGGTGAGTCGCTGGATTTCAAGGCAGCCAACCTCGAGACAGCGCCCGCGCAGCCTCAGGTCGCTGTGGATCCCCGCACTGTCTGCGATCGTCCTGGGCGCCGCCATTGTCGCGGCGATCAAGGGGCAGGAGTCGCGCGGCCCGGCGGAGATCGAACGAGCCGGGTCCGCCGTCTTCCCTCTTCTGACCGAGGTCGAATTCGACACCGGCGAAGACACGCCGGGCCGCGCCACGGTGGAGGGGACGGGGACCGTCCTGTTCGGCCGCTACGTCCTGACGGTCGCCCACGCCGTGACCCGGGAGCGCCTCGAAATGACCGTGCGCACTCCTCGGGGCGACCTGGTCCTGCCGGTGATGGGGCCGCGCGTGTCGGAGAAGACCTGGCTCTTGAGCGGCAACCTGAGGGTTCCCCTCACGCCCGTGGCGCGCGACGAGGAGGCCGATCTCGCCCTGTTCCGTCTGCCCGACAGAACGGGCCTGGCGTCGTTCCCCTACCCGGTCGGCGACAGCGAGACCCTGCGCCTCGGCGACCCGATCGCCGTCCTGGGGGCCGACCCGGTCGCCGGCCCGCTCTTCCGGCCCGGATCCGTGGCCGGACTGCACGGCTCCGCGGCCATGCAGTCGGTGACCAGGGGTGATCGAGTCTTCCTCATGTCCCTGGCG
>JACOUZ010000072.1 GCA_016177515.1 Acidobacteriota bacterium | reverse complement strand
CGAGCCATCCGCATGGCCGACGCGCGCGCCCTGGTCGAAGAGACCCTGCGCCTCGACACGCCCGCGGCGATCGAGGCGCTGGCTCGCAGGCGCGTGTCGGAGCTGGTGCCCGCCGAGCCGGCGGCGGTTCTGGGGAGCCGCCCGTGAGCGTTACGCGGGTGCCGAAGCCGTGGGGCGAGGAGATCCTGTTCGCCCATACTGATCGCTACGCCGGCAAGGTCCTCCTGATTCGGGCCGGGGAAGCGCTCAGCCTGCAATACCACGAGCGCAAGGACGAGAGCCTCTACCTGTTCCAGGGTTCGCTCCGGCTGCGGCTGATTGACCATCCGTCGGGCCGGGAAGTGGACAGGCGGCTCGAGCCCGGAGACGCCGTGCGGCTCCCGCCCCGGGAGAGGCACCGGCTGGAAGCTGTCACCGACTGCGTGGTGTTCGAGGTCAGCACCCCTGAGCTCGATGACGTCGTCCGCCTGGAGGACCGCTACGGCCGGAACTAGGAGCCAGCACGGGCGTCGGGCCGCGCCCGGGTGGCGGGCGGGGCCGGCTGCCATATTCAGGGAGTCGGGACGCGCATTTCGTGGGAGAATCCGGCCTGCAGGAGCCGGCGGCGGGGCAGGACGGCCCGCGCACAAGGTCCTCGACATGTCCGACAACCCACCGCGCAAGACACTCTACAAGCTCGGGGAGGTCTGCCAGCTCACCGATACGCAGCCCTACGTCCTGCGCTTCTGGGAATCCGAGTTCCCGCAGCTCGCCCCCCGGAAGAGCAGGACGGGCCAGCGGCTCTACCGCCAGAAAGACGTCGACCTGGTGCTTCAGATCAAGCGGCTCCTCTACGAGGACGGCTTCACTATCGCCAGCGCGCGCAAGAAGCTGGGACTGGGAGGAGGGCAGGGGGCCCTCGACGACCTGTTCGACGCCTCCCCGGCCGACGAGCCCCAGCGCCTGCCGGATAGACCGCGACCGCTCGGCTCGGTCCTTTCGTCGGTGACGGAGAGGCTGGAGGAGATTCTCGAGATCATGGAGGCGACCGACCGGCGGATGCGGGAGAAGAAATGAGCCTGTCGCGGCCCGGCGCGCGCCGGGCGGCGGCCTGGCCGGTGTCCTTTCTCGTGCCGCTCCTGAGCGCCTCGTCGATCCCCGGGGCCGCGCCGCAGGCGTTCGACCCCGCCCAATCCGACCCGCGCGCCGTGGCGATCGCCGACCTGGTGATGGCGGCCCTCGGCGGGTCGCGCGCCTGGGAGCAGACCCGCTTCCTGCACTTTGCCTTCGCCGTTGAGCGCGGCTCCGGGCGCACGCCCCTGCGCACGCACCTGTGGGACCGCCGGGAGGGCCGCCTGCGCTACCAGGCCACCGGCAAGGACGGGGCGCCGTTCGTCGTCCTGATCGAGCTCGACTCCCGCCGGGGGGAGGCGTACCGGTTGCCGCGCGAGGCGGCGGCGCAGGGGGCCGCCGGCGAAGGCCTGCGGGCTCCGGCGAGGATCGATCCGGAGGCCTCCGGACCGCTCCTGGAGGAGGCCTACGAGGCCTGGATCAACGACACCTACTGGGTGCTGATGCCGTACAAATTGAAGGACCCCGGGGTGCGCCTGAGGTATGCGGGCGAGACAAGCCGGGACGGCGAACAGTACGACCTCGTCGAGCTGGCCTTCGCGGGGGTCGGACTGACGCCGGGCGATCGCTACTGGGCGCACGTCAATCGGAAGACCCACCTGATGGACCGCTGGTCCTACATCCTGCAGGACGACCCGCCGGGGGGCGAGCCGACGGTCTGGGACTGGAAGGGATGGACGCGGCGCGGCCGCATCCTGCTTTGCCCGGAGAAGGTGACCAGCCGCAAGGGGGCGACGGTCAGGATCGTCCATCCCATCCTGGAAGTCTACGACACGCTGCCGGATGCCTATTTCAGCAGCCCCGAGCCGCTGCCGGGAGAGATGGGGGAGAGGGCCACGCCCCTCCGCTAGCCGGACCGGACCGACTCCTAGATCACTCCCAGATTCCTGCCGACCCTTGCGAACGCGTCCAGGGCCTCTTCGAGGTCCCGGCGCGTGTGCGTCGCCATGACGATGGTGCGCAGGCGGGACTTCTCCTCGGCCACCATCGGGAAGTAGATTCCCTGGGCGAAGACGCCGGCGTCGAACAGTTCGTCCGAGAAGCGGGCCGCCCGCGAGCCCGACCCGACGATGACCGGAGTGATCGGCGTCATCGAGTTGCCGGTATTGAAGCCCAGGCGCTTCAACCCCTCCTTGAAGAAGCGGGTGTTGTCCCACAGCCGCGCGTGCCACTCCGGCTCGGTTTCCATGACCTCGATCGCCGCGCTGCAGGCGGCGATGACCGCGGGCGGGTGGGAGGAGGAGAACAGGAACGGTCGCGCCTTGTGGATGTAGAAATCCACCAGGAGGCGCGGGCAGCAGACGTATCCTCCCATCACTCCGAACGCCTTGGACATGGTTCCGATCTGGATGTCCCAATCGTCCTTGAGGCCGAAGTGGTCCACGCTGCCCCGCCCGTCCGCCCCCAGCACGCCCGTGGCGTGCGCGTCGTCGACCATCGGGATGGCGTCGAATTCCCGGCACAGGGCCCGGATGGCTTTCAGGTCGGAGACGTCTCCGTCCATCGAGAAAACCCCGTCGGCGACGACGAGGATCTTGCCGGCGCCCTTCTGGCGGGCCGCTTTCAGGATCTCGCGCAGATGGCCGTAGTCGAGGTGGCGGTAGATCGACCTCTGTGCCTTGCACAGACGGCAGCCGTCGATGATGCTGGCGTGATTCAGCTCGTCCGAGACGATGAGGTCGCCCTCCTGCATGAGTGTCGAGACGACGCCGACGTTCGCCGTGTACCCGGACTGGAAAACCAGCGCGGATTCCGTCGCTTTGAAGCGGGCCAGACGCTTCTCCAGCTCGAGGTGAAGCGACATGGTTCCCGCGATGGAGCGCACGGCGCCGGGTCCCGCGCCGAATTCCTCCACGGCACGGCGCGCCGCCGCCACGACCTTCGGATGGCGCGTGAGGCCCAGGTAGTTGTTGGAGGACAGCTGGATGATGTCGCGGCCGTCCATGCGCACCCGCGGGCCCGCCGCCGTCTCCAGGACCCGGGGAAGGCGGAAGATCCCCTTGATCTTGAGCGCATCGATCTCCGATTCCAGGTACGCCTTCAGTCTGAGGTTCATCGGGCCTCCGTCCGGTTCAGTCCTGGCTGACGCGCAGGACGACCTTGCCGCTCTCCCGCCCGATCATCTTCTGGAAAGCCTCCTCGTAGCGGGCGAACGGGATCGTGTCGGTGATCACGGCGCGGATCCTGGTCCGCACGTCCGGCCGCGACACCAGCTCGCGCGTCCGGATCCAGGTGTCGTAGATCTTGCGACCGACGATCCCCTTCAGAGTGACGCCGCCGAAGATCACGTCCTCGGCATAGCGCTCGAGTGTGACCGCCTGCACCTTGGGGAGGCCGAACAGGAGCACCTTGCCGCCGCGGCGCGCGGCGCGCAGCGCCGTATCGATGGCGTCGGTGTGGCCGCTCATCTCGAACACCAGGTCGGCCTCGAAGGGCGCGGCGGCGTCCCGGATCAGTCCGACGATGCGCTCGCGCTCGCGGGCACGCCCCGGCGCATCGCCGCCCGGAGCCGGCGCCGTGAGGAGCGTGGTGTGCGCCCCGACGCGCGACGCAAGATCCAGGCGGAAGGCGGCCGTGTCGACCGCAATGATGCGCTCCGCTCCGAAGGCGGAGGCCACGATGATCGAGAACAGCCCGATGGGCCCGACGCCGAAAATGACCACGCACTGGCCGCGCGGGTCGTACTCGGTGGCGGCGTGCACGGCGTTGCCGAACGGCTCCTCGACGCAGGCGACCTCCACGGGCACCAGGGCCGGATCGTTGACCCAGATGCAGGCTGCGGGGATGGCGATGTACTCTGCGAATCCGCCGTCGCGGTGCACCCCGATGATCCGCTCGCCCGTGCAGACCTGGAACTGCCCGCGGCGGCACTGGTAGCAGGCGCCGCAGACGATGTGGGATTCGGCCGACACCAGCTGTCCCGGACGGATCGGCTCGGCGGCACCCGGGCCGGCCCCTCGGACCTCCCGGCCGACCTCGACCACTTCGCCGCAGAACTCGTGGCCGATGATGCGCGGCCGGCGGAAGTTGTCCGTCGTCGTCAGGATCATGTCCCGGACCGAGCCGTCCCAGCTGTAGATGTGCGCGTCGGTGCCGCACAGGGAGGCGGCGCGGACGCGCACCAGGACCTCGCCGGGGCCGCATTCCGGGACATGGACCTCCGCCCACTCCAGGGCACCCGGGCGCGGGGCCGTCTTGCGAATCGCTTTCATTCTCGATCCTGGACGCGGGATTGAGGAGCCGCCGGCTGAAACAGGGATGGATCGCGTCCGACGGCCGGATTATATCGGGGGCCTCGAGGCCGAGGCAACCGTGCGGGGGAAACGTGCGGGAGCGCCCCCGCGTCAGAACCCCCAGGTCGCCTGGGATGGGAGGAGACACGGCTGGCTTCCGTGGAATCCTCGGCTTGACGGGTGCGGCGGGGGGCGCCTACAATTGCCGTTCTTTGGCGCCGCCGCCCGGAGGGCCGGGGGGTGCGTGGCAAAGCGGACATGACGGGGCGTAGCGCAGCCTGGTAGCGCACCTGCTTGGGGTGCAGGTGGTCGCTGGTTCAAATCCAGTCGCCCCGACCAAACCAGACCAAGTCGGCGTGACCCGGGGCGGGGCGCCGGGCGCGGGCCCCGCGACCCGCCCGACTCCCGGGCGGGCCGCGGCGGAGCAATGGCCCGGACGGGTCACGGGAGCGCATGCAGCCCGTCAGCATCCTGATCACCAACGACGACGGCTACGGCGCGGACGGACTGAAGGCGCTGGAGGCGAGCCTCGGCCCCGTCGGCACGGTGTGGGTCGTCGCGCCCGACAGGGAACAGAGCGGACAGGGGCACGCCCTGACGCTGAACCATCCGCTGCGCTTCCACAAGCGCGGCCCCCGGCATTTCGTCGTGCAGGGAACGCCCACCGACTGCGTCTATCTGGGCGTGCACACCATCCTGAAGGGCGAGGCGCGGCCGGGAATCGTCGTGAGCGGCATCAACCGGGGCTACAACCTGGGGGACGACATCACATACTCGGGCACCGTGTCGGCCGCGTTCGAGGCCACGCTCATGTCCCTGCCCGCCTTCGCCATCTCGCAGGAAACGGGCGAAGGGACGCCGGTCGACTTCGAGGCTGCGGCGCGGTTCGCCCGCACCCTGGTGGAACAGGTCCTGGCGCGCGGCATGCCTCCGGACACGCTCCTCAACGTCAATGTCCCGCGGGGGCGGCCGCGCGGCGTGCGGGTCACGCACCAGGGGAAGCGGCTCTACCCGGGCGGCGTGATCGAACGGTTCGACCCCAAGGGGCGCTCCTACTACTGGATCGGCGGGCAGTCGGCGGAGTGGGAGGACGATCCCAAGAGCGACTTCGCCGCCCTCGAGGACGGCTTCGTCTCGGTCACGCCGCTGCACCTGGACCTCACGAACCACAAGGTGATGGACCAGGTCAGGGGCTGGAACCTGGAGATTTGAACCGGTGGTCACCGACGTCCTGAAATGGATGGCCGCGTTCATCACTTCCACCATCGGCGGCCTGGGCTACTTCGGCGTTTTCCTGATGATGGCCATCGAGAGCGCCGCCATCCCCCTGCCCTCCGAGATCATCATGCCGTTCTCGGGATACCTGGTGTACCGCGGCGAGTTCACCCTGCACGGCGCCGCGTTCTGGGGCGCTGCGGGTTGCGTGTTCGGGTCGTGGGCGGCGTACGCCGTGGCGGCCTGGGGAGGCCGGCCTTTCCTGGAACGCTACGGCCGGTACGTCCTCATCTCCCACCGTGATCTCGAGCTGTCCGAGCGGCTGTTCCGCCGCTTCGGCAGCCCGATCATCTTCTTCAGCCGCCTGCTGCCGGTGGTGCGCACGTTCATCTCGCTTCCCGCGGGGCTGGCGCGCATGCCGCTCCTGCGCTTCTCGGCGTACACGTTCCTTGGGTCGTATCCGTTCTGCTACGCCCTGGCGTACCTGGGATACGGCCTGGGCGAGCACTGGCACGCTCTCGAGTCGCACTTCCGCAAGTTCGACATCCTGATCGGGATCCTGCTGATCGTCGGGGCCGTCTGGTGGGTGCGCCGGCACCTGGCCGGGAGCGCGCCCTCCCGGGAGGAAGTCCGCTGATGTCCGAGGCGCCCTACGTCTGGGTCGACACGGCGGCAGGCCTGGAAGAAGCCGCCACGCGACTGTCCCGGGCGGAGGCCCTGGCCGTGGACACCGAGGCCGACTCCTTCTATCACTACTTCCACAAGTGCTGCCTCATCCAGATCTCGGACGGCGAGACGGTCTACCTTATCGACCCCCTGGCCTTGAAGCGCCTGGACCCGCTCGGCGAGGCGCTGGGGTCGAAGCCGATCGTGAAGGTCCTGCACGCCGCCGAGCAAGACGTCCTCTACCT
>JACOUZ010000071.1 GCA_016177515.1 Acidobacteriota bacterium | reverse complement strand
TGCTGGATTTTTCGCCTTTCTGA
This sequence comes from Acidobacteriota bacterium, assembly GCA_016177515.1. Lineage (GTDB taxonomy): Bacteria > Acidobacteriota > Polarisedimenticolia > Gp22-AA2 > Gp22-AA2 > Gp22-AA3. The sequence continues at coordinate 2,725 of JACOUZ010000071.1, read as the reverse complement.
TCTCAGTTTCTTGACAACCCGGGGGGATGGTTCGTATATTAAGCATGCGTTGGTCTGTGGGATTTGGTAATCCATTGTCGGGCCAAGTACTTCCCCGGTCCGGCACATTAAACACAGAGGTTCCGTGGCCGGAGATCCGGACCTGGAGCCGAGGTCCGGGGTTTTCCGGCCCCGATCCGCTGTGATTCGCTTTGAAGGATTTTTTGTCAGGGGATCGAAAGGAGGGAGTCACTGAATGCCCCTCGTGAGGGTTCGCGAGGATGAGTCGCTTGAGAACGCCCTTCGCCGCTTCAAGAGGAAGTGTGAGAAATCGGGCGTGCTGTCCGAGCTGAAGAAGAGACAGCACTACCTCAAGCCGAGCCAGAAGAGGAAGATCAAGGCTCTCGCGGCGAGGAAGAAAGCGCTCAAGCGGCTGGCCCAGGAGAGACGCTTCAGCGACTGACAGCGTCAAGCATGCCGCCGGCCGGAGGCCACAGCCAGCGGCGGCCGGAGGTCGGCACGAGAGTGGGGGGGAGAGACAGAACGGACGTCGTCGAGGTCGTGAGGGCGCAAGCCGACCTGCGCTCGATCGTCTCCGATTATCTCCCCCTCAAGAAGAGCGGCGCGAAGTACCGGGGGCTGTGCCCGTTCCATTCGGAAAAGACCCCGTCCTTTTATGTGGACGCGGACAAGCAGCTGTTCTACTGCTTCGGGTGCGGCACCGGCGGGGACGTCTTCAAGTTCCTCATGCTCTATGAAAAACTGGAATTCCCCGAAGCGCTGAAAACGCTGGCGGCCCGGTATGGCATCCCGGTGCCGGCCGGCCGCTCTCCGGAGAACAGCGATCGCCACAAGGCCCTGGCGGCCAACCGGCAGGCGCTGGCCTACTTCCGGGAGCAGCTCGGACGGCCGGGAGGAGAAGCGGCGCGCAAGTACCTGGCCGGCCGCGGCATGGGCGGCGGGACGATCGAACGGTTCCAGATCGGCTTCGCTCCGGACGGGTGGAGCGGTCTTAAGAACCACCTGGCGTCCGCGGGCGTTTCCGAAGGGGACGGGGTCCTGGCCGGCCTCCTGGCGAGGAAAGAGGAGACCGGCAGGTCGTACGACCGGTTCCGCGACCGGGTGATGTACCCGATCGTCAACCTGGCGGACGAGCTGATCGGCTTCGGGGGCCGGGTATTGGGGGAAGGGGAGCCCAAGTACCTGAACTCCCCGGAGACGCCGGCGTTCAGCAAGGGCGAGAACCTCTACGCGATCGGTTTCGCCCGGGAGGGGATTCGCAAGGAGGGCTACGCCATCCTGGTCGAGGGGTACATGGACGTCATCGCCCTCCACCAGGCGGGAGTGGCCCACGCCGTGGCGACGCTCGGGACCGGGTTCACGACCGGGCACGTCAGGCTTCTGAAGAGATTCACCGACCGAGTCGTGGTGAACTTCGATCCCGACGCGGCCGGGCGGGCGGCGACCCGGCGCTCCCTCGAGGTCCTTTTGGAAAGCGGCTTCGAGGTCAGCGTGGTGTCGCTCCCGGCGGGGAAGGACCCGGACCTGTTCATCCGGGAGCAGGGCCCGGAGAAGTACCGTGAGCGGCTGGGGGCGGCGGTGCCGTACATCGAGTTCCTGACACGGGACGTCGCGGCGCGACAGGATCTGTCGGGGACGCGGGGCAAGGTGGCCGCGCTGAACGAGGTCCTGCCGTTTCTGGCGCGCCTGGACAACCCGGTCCGCCGGGCCGGGCACGTCGAGATGCTGGGCACGGTCCTCGGGATCGAGGACCGGCTGGTCCTGCAGGAGCTGAAGGACGCGGTGCGCGAGCGCCGCAAGGGCCTGCAGGCCGCGACGCTCCATGCGGCGCGCGGATCGTGGATCGTGAGCGAGTCGGAATCGCGCCTGCTGCGGGCCCTGATGGACGCGCGGGACGTGCGGCGGACGATCCTGGGCGAGATCGAGGAGGGCGACCTGGAAACCAGCCGGATCGCGGAGGTGGTGAAGGCGATCCGCGACCTGGTGGTCAAAGACGAGGACGTGACATATCCTCGGGTGGCGTCGCTGGTGAGCGACCAGGCCCGGGACATCATCACCAGGGCCGCGGCGTTGCCTCATCCCCCAGCGACGCTGGAAGAGGGACGCGGGTGCCTGATGGCCCTGCGGGCGGCGCGGCTGGAGCGGCAGATGGGCGACATCCAGAAACGGCTCGAGTCGGGGGGGAAGGCGGCGGACGTGGACGATCTTCTCCGTCGCAAGGTCGAGTTGAAGCGAAGAATCGAGGCGCTCCGCCAGGCCTCGCCGTCGACATAGAGGAGAATTCCCTTGGGGATCGAAGAGAAGTACGAAGAGGTCCGGCAACTGATCAACCTCGGAAGGGAGCGCGGCTACCTGCTCTACGACGAGGTCAACGACGTGCTGCCCGAGGAGGTGCATTCTCCGGAGGACCTCGACGACATGTTCCTTCTGTTCGACTCTCTCGGCATCGAGATGGTCGACTCGGAGGAGAAGTACAAGGCCAAGCTGGAGGAGAAGGCGGCCGCCGCCGAGAAGGAGGAGGTCGAGGAGGCCAAGATCGACCTGTCTCCGGGCGCGCTGGAGAAGACCAACGACCCGGTGCGCATGTACCTGCGCGAGATGGGCAGCGTCGAGCTGCTTTCCCGCGAGGGCGAAATCGCCATCGCCAAGCGCATCGAGGCCGGGCGCGAGGCGATGATCGCCGGACTCTGCGAGAGCCCGCTGACCTTCCAGGCGATCATCATCT
>JACOUZ010000070.1 GCA_016177515.1 Acidobacteriota bacterium | reverse complement strand
GCGGCCGGGCCGTCAGCGTGCCGAAGCCCTGGGCCTGCAGATCCTCGGCCGGGCTCCCGGGGGCCGGATTCGAGACGATGTTCCCCGCCCCCCAGCCGGTCACGTAGGTCGGGTCGGACTGCAGGGTCAGAGCGCCGCGCGCCGGCTGCTCGAGGGCCGAGCGCATGGAGTTCGGGTAGGAGTCGATGCCGATGTTCGGGTAGACCTTGTCCAGGTCCTGGAAGGCCGGCTCGAGGTCGGCCTGGCGCTCCGACTTCCACATCCAGATGTTGACGAATTGTCCTTTCGCGCCCATGGCAAAAAACGGCGGGTCGGGCGTGGGCGAGAGCTCCACCGCGGCCGCGTCCCGGAAGTCCTGCACGCGGATCGCCGTATGGTCGAAGGTCGCATCCAGCCAGGTCAGGAGAAGCGCCACGTCCTTCCCGTCGTGCAGGGCCCGCACCGTCAGCTCCTCCGGCCGCTCGCTGCGCCACCACAGGGGCATCAGGTGCAGGTTGACCGGGGTCGCCTGGTTCCACAGCGAGCTGTCGGGGTGGTCCGGGAGGCCGGCGACCCGCGGCGCCAGGATGGTGAATCTCTTCATCTCGACGCGGGCGCGCTGGCCGTCGCTGGACAGGGAGCGCACGAAGTGAACCAGATGCCAGGCGTCGACGCCATAGGACCAGTCGCTCATCGGCATCGGGGTCCCCGGCATGCCGGCCACGATGCGGCGGTAGAGGTCTTCCGCGGCGGGCCGGCCCTTGAAGACACCGAGCGTCAGGTCGCGCGGCCGGGTCGGGTAGCCCTCGTCGTCGAACTGCTCCTGGACGCCGTCGCCGCGGCCGGTCGGTCCATGACAGCCCGCGCAGGCCTCGGCGAACATCTGCTTCGCCTTCTCCAAGGCGGCCGCGTCATACGACGGCTCGGGAGGGACCGTGATGACGCCCGCCGGCGTCCCCTGGTCGGGGGTCTTGCCGTTGGAGGGCATCGTCTCCCAGGGCTCGTCCGCCAGTGATCGGACATACCGGACGAGCCCCCAGCGGGTCCTCTCGGGCAGGTGCTCCCACGAGGGCATCGCCGATCCGGGCATGCCACGCGAAATGGTGTCGAAGAGGTCCTGATCGGTCGGCGTCCTTTCCCAGGTGGAGACCAGGCGGTAGGCGGCCTGTGTCAAGTCACGCGGCTTGGGATACAGCAGGTAGGCCGCCTCGCCGTCGCCGCGGCCCCCCGGCCCGTGACAGGCGGCGCACTGATTCCCGTAGACCGTCTTGCCCAGGGCCAGGATCTCCGGGCCCTCCGGCGGGGGTGAGCCCCCCGGGCCCGCGACCGGACGGGAATCCGGCGCAAGGACCGATGCGATACCGAGGATTGCGATGATGACCGGAAGAGCCGCCGCCCGTTTCCTCATCCGCCACCTCATGTGGAGCGTCCCTGCCGGAAAGCTATTCCGCGGGCAGGCCGGGGCCTATGATCCAGATCAGGAATCGTGGACGAGGGCGTCCGCGCCGGCGGGCGGCCCCGGGACGGTGCCCTGCGGCGTGCCTCTCAATGAACGTTCGCGGCAGAAAGTTCCGTGAATTCCATCGTCTCGAGCCGGCCAAGGTACCCTTCGGCCGCCCCCCGCGCCTCCTCCCACTTACCGTCAAGGACGAGCTTGTTGAGACTGCCGAGGACGCCGAAGCACCCGCCGGCCTCCTGGAAGCCCCGGCAGAACATGCAGCGCGTTCCCACCGGCCGGGTGTCCGGGGTGTACTTGAGCAGGCCGGGGTCCTTGGGATCCTGCCCCCTCATGGCATCCGCGCGCAGCGCCATCGCCTCTTCGCAAAATTCGTCGATGACGTTGGCCAGGCCCAGGACTCCGCCTTCGTCCCGGGCGTCGATCCGGTCCAGGATCTCGCGCCAGCGGACGATCACTTTCTTCCTGGCCGCTTCCCAGCGACCGGTCTCGAGACCCTGCATGGTTTACCTCCTCGCGAGCCCCGGTGGGATGCTTCCATGGGCACGCCTGCCGGGACCCCATGCGAAATCCGTGCTCACGCCGGGTTGCGCCGGGACCGGACCCTCCGGTCCGCGGCGCCCATCCGGGCCTCGAAAACGGCGCAAAGACTTCGTGCGCTCCGGGCCGGCACGCAACGGTTGCGCCGGGCGGTTCGTTCCATGCCGCGGGGCACGAGGCCGCCCGCGGCCGCGAGCCATGAGATTCGTGGCGTGGCCTCATGGCACCGCTCTTGCTGGATTGAGGGCGGGCGGGCCGGAATCGATCGTGAACCGCGACACCCGGTGACGATGCCCGAGCGGAGGGCACCATGGCGAAGCAACCCAAGGCAACGGTCCGGAAGCCCTGGATCCTCGTGGGCATGGACTTTTCCAGGGCCGCCCAGCAGGCCCTGGCTCAGGCGCGCACCCTGGCGCGCGAGCGGGACTCGGCCCTGCTCGTCCTGCACGTGATCGACGGCCACGGCATCGGCGAGCTGGCCCGCCTGGCGGAAGTCCCGGAGCGGGCGCTGCGCGATCGCCTGGGGCGCGAGCGCCGGCTGCGCCTCGGGGAAGCCCTGCGCGGCGCGGAACCCGGCGGGGAGGAGGTCGCCATCGAGCCGGTGATCGCCTGGGGCCGACCGTTCGAGGAGATCCTCAAGAAGGCGGCCGAAATCTCCGCCACGCTCATCGTCCTGGGAACGGCCGGCCATTCCGCCGACCTCGAAAAGGTGCTGTTCGGCAGCACCGCCGAGAAGGTCCTCCGTGCCGCGCCATGCCCCGTGCTCTGTGTCCCGGTGGAATAGGAAAGAAGGAGGACGAGGATGACGACGCACAAGATGGCCGTGCCCAGGACGCTTCGGGCCGAGCACCACGAGCTGCACCACGAGCTGGCCCGGGCCATGGACGCGGGCGGCCGGACGGGAGAGGCGGCGCGCCGGGTCGCCGATCTCCTGCACCCGCATTTCGGCAAGGAGGAGGAGTTCGCGCTCCCCCCGCTCGCCGTCCTCGCGGCACTGGCCAAGGGCGCCGCCCTGCCCGACCCCGGCGCCATCCTGGAGCGCACCGAGCGGCTGAAGGCGGAGTTTGCGCAGCTCGTGCGCGAGCACGACGAGATCGTGAAGGCCCTCCAGGCCCTGATCATGACGGCGAAGGCCGATCAGAAGCCCGAAATCGTCCGATTCGCCGAGCAGCTCGTCCTGCACGCCGAGACCGAGGAGGAGGTGCTCTACCCCGCCGCCATCCTGGTGGGCGAGTACCTCAAGCTGAAGCGCGCTCTCTGAGCCGGACGACTCGGGCGCACGCCGCCGGCGCGACGCCGCGGGAAAGGAGCTGAACAGGGCGGCGCTGGGGGTTTTCCTCCCCGGGGCCGACGGGCGGAAGCTATGGCGCGAGCAGCCGGGCGACGAGAGGCGGCAGGTGGGCGTGCGCGTCGCCGAGGGTCCGCCAGAGCGTGAGGACCCCGAGGGCAATCGGCGCCCAGGCGGCGGCGCGGGCCAGGCGTAAGGCGGCCGGCCGCGCCGCGATCCGGGCGCGCACGAATTGGGCCGCGAGGCCGACGAGCAGGAGCGCCGGGACGGTCCCCAGGCCGAAGCACAGCATGGACAGGCCCGCCGCAGGGAGCGACCCGAGCGCGGCGGCGTGCAGGAGCATGGCGTAGACCGCGCCGCACGGCACGAAGCCGTTGAAGATGCCGACCACGAAGGCGTAGAACGGTCGCGGCCCGCGCAGCATCGCGGCGATGGCCTCGCAGAGCGGCGCCGCGAGCAGGAGGCGGCGGACCCCCGGCAGCGCCGAAGACGGCAGCAGGCGCGAAGCGCCGGCGACGATGAGCAGCGCCCCCGCGCCGACGCCGAGGGGCAGGCGCAGCGACTGCAGGCGCGCCCCGGCGAGGGCGGCCGCGACACCGAGCAGGACGTAGGCCCAGGTCTTGCCGGCGTGGTAGAGAAGCTGCAAAGCGACGTTGCGTCCGGGCCGGCGGCTTCCGGAGGCGCCGGCCGTGTCTCCCTTAAGGGCTGCCGGGAAGGCGCCGCACATCAGGACGCAGTGTCCCGAGAAGGCCAGGCCCGTCAGGAGCGCGAGCACACCGATCACTGGACCTCCCAGGAGCCTGTCCGAGTATTGGGCCGGCTCCTACCCGCGCGGCGAGTACGGCACGAACCTGGCCCACTGTTCGATCACCAGCATGGTCCAGGCGAACACCAGGTGGGTCAGGGCTGCCACCCAGACGGGAATCAGCCGGACGATCCAGTTTCCGCCGAACAGCATCGGCTGCAGCCAGCTCAGGAGGGCGTAGTAGTTCACCAGCCAGAGTCCCAGTCCCAGCGCGGAGGCGACGGCAAACCGGCGGCGCCGCGACGCCCGGTCGAAAAAGCGGCTGAGCACGACGTGGAAGGCGATGCCGTAGATCGATCCGGTCAGCAGGTACAGGCAGGTGCCGATCCCGAGGGCCAGCCCCGATTCAAGCCCGAGCGCCTGCCCGGCGAGCGGGAAGGTCAGGTAGACGCGGATGAGCTGCAGGGGGTGCTGCCCCACGAGCAGGGAGCCCACCACGTTGAACAGGAGGCTCGAGGCCGCGCCGGCGAAGCCGAGAAGGATGCCGGCCAGGACGTGGTAGGCGGTGTAGTAGCCGTGCGGCGGATAGGGGGACCGGCCCCCCGCCGCGGCCAGCTCCGCCTCGATCCGCTGCGCCTCGGCGTACAGTCTCTCCAGCTCGGCCTGCTTGCGCTGCGCGGCGTCCTTCTCCATCCCGTCCTGAGTCATCTCGCCTCCGCAGCCGCGGCCGTCCGGCCCGCGGCCAGTCCGGCCGGCAACATCGCCGGGACATTTCCGGATTCGCCGCGCAGCCGGACACTGTTCCCGACCACGAACAGGCTGCTGGCGATCATCGCCAGGGCCGCGAGCACCGGCTGCAGGCGGCCCGTGATCGCCAGGGGCACCAGGACCGCGTTGTAGACGAACGCCCAGAAGAGATTCAGGCGAATCGTGCGCACGGTGCGGCGCGCCAGGTCCAGGAGCCAGGGGATCTGCTCCAGGTCGTCCCGCAGCAGCCGGACGTCCGCCGCCTCCTGCGCCAGATCGTCTCCGCAGCCGAGGGCGAACGAGACCCCGGCGCGCGCCAGCGCGGGGGCGTCGTTCAGGCCCTCGCCGACCATGCCGGCCGGGCCGGCGAGGCGCTCGCTCGCGGCGATCGCCCGCACTTTCCCGGCGGGGGGCAGGCCGGTCCGCGCCTCGACACCGAGCCGTCGCGCCACATCCGAGGCCGACGCCGAGCGGTCTCCCGTCAGGATCGCCACGGCGATGCCGCGCTTCCTGAGCGCGTCCAGGGCCGCCGGCGCGCCGGGACGCAGGGCTTCCTCGAACTCGAGGGTGCCGGCGGGCCGCCCGTCGACCACGACCGACGTCCGTGCCCCTCCGACCGACACCAGGCGCGCTGGCAAGCCGCCAAGAGCGACCTCACCTTCGACCCCGGTGCCGGGGACGAGGCGGAAGCGGCGCGTTTCTCCGGGCCGCAATCCCCGCTCGCGCGCCGCGCGCACGACCGCGAGCGCCAGGGGATGGCGCGACATCTCCTCGAGAGTCGCGGCGAGCGCCAGGACCTCGTCCTCCGTGAAGCCGACCGCCGCACGAACGCGTCTGAGGCGCGGCTCCCTATCCGTCAGGGTGCCGGTCTTGTCGAAGAAGATCGTCCGCAACGCGGCGAGCCTTTCGATCACCTCGCCGCCGCGCAGCACGATGCCCCGCCGGGCCGCGGCGCCGATCGCCTCCCAGACGGCCAGGGGCGTGGCCAGGCCCAGGGCGCACGGGCAGGCGATGAGCAGGACCGCCAGGCCCCTTTCGATGCCGGTCCCCGCGTCGAGCCGCGCGCCCCAGTAAAGCGCGGCGCCCAGGGCGGCGGCGCACGCGGCCGGCGTGAAGACGGCCGAAACCCGGTCGGCCAGCCGCTCGATCGGCGCGCGCGAGGCGCGGGCGCGCGCGAGCAGCCGGGCGACGCGCGCCGACGTCCGATCGGCGCCGACGGCGGTAGCCCGCACCAGGAAGGCGCCGTCGACGCTCGTCGTGCCGGCCAGAACGGGGCTCCCCGCCGCTTTTCTCCGCGGCGCCGGCTCCCCCGTCAGGGACGACTCGTCCACGAAGCCCTCCCCGTCCACGACCTCCCCGTCGACGGAGATCCTGCCCCCGGGCGTAAACCGGACCAGGTCGGAGACACGCACCTCCTCGATCGGCAGGACGCGCGCGGCGCCCGCGCGCAGCACGCAG
>JACOUZ010000055.1 GCA_016177515.1 Acidobacteriota bacterium | reverse complement strand
GGTGCCGCTTCTCGGCGTCCTGCCGGGGACCGGCGGCCTGACGCGCCTGTCCGACAAGCGCCGGGTGCGCCGCGACCACGCCGACATCTTCTGCACCACGGCCGAGGGGGTGAAGGGGCAGCGCGCCCTGGACTGGCGGCTGGTGGACGCCATCGCTCCCAGGAGCCGTTTCGACGGCCTGGTCGAGGACCGCGTCGCGCAGCTCGCGGCAGCCGCGCCCGGGAAGGACGGCCCGGGGGTTCCGCTCCCGCCCCTGGGCGTGAAGGCGGGGGAGAACGAGCTCGCCTACACGCTCCTGCACGTCGGCATCGACCGCCGGGCGCGCACCGCCACGTTCCGCCTGCACGGTCCGGACGGAAGGCCGCCGGAAGACGCCTTGGCCCTGCGCCGGGAGGGAAGCGGCACGTGGATGCTGCGGCTGTTCCGCGAGCTGGACGACGCCATCTGCCGCCTGCGCTTCAACGAGGAAGAGATCGGCGTGTGGCTCTTCAAGACGGAGGGGGACCCCGACCTGGTCGCGTCTCATGACGCGGCGCTGTCGCGCCTCGCCCCTTCGGACTGGTTCGCCCGCGAGGTGCTGCTCCTCGCCGGCCGTGTCCTGCGCCGGATGGACGTGACGGCCCGCACCCTGTTCGCCCTGGTCGAGCCGGGATCGTGCTTCGCGGGCTGCCTGCTGGAGATCTCGCTGGCGTGCGACCGGGCGTACGCCCTGGACGATCCCGGCCGCGCGGTCGGGTTGAGGTTGTCCCCCTTGAACTTCGGCGCCCTGCCGATGGGCCACGGGCCCGCCCGCCTGCAGACGCGCTTCCTGCACCGGCCGGAGTCCCTGGCGGCCCTCCGGAAACGGACCGGGGCCGGCGAGCCGCCGCGCTTCGACGCGAAGGCGGCGGTCGAAGCGGGCCTTCTGACCATCGCCGCCGACGAGATCGACTACGCGGACGAGGTGCGCGTGGCCATCGAGGAGCGCAGCTCCCTCTCGCCGGACGCCCTCACCGGCATGGAGGCGTCCCTGCGCTTCCCCGGAGTGGAGTCGATGGAAAGCAAGATTTTCGGCAGGCTGTCGGCCTGGCAGAACTGGATCTTCCAGAGGCCGAACGCGGTCGGCGAGCACGGTGCCCTCAAGTGCTACGGCAAGCCGGAGCGCCCGGCCTTCGACTGGAGGAGGACCTAGGCGTGCAGCTCCACGAGAAGATCCCGAACAACGTCGATCTGGCCGGCGACCGGAAGCTCCAGCGCGCCCTGGAGCACTGGCAACCGTCCTTCCTCGAGTGGTGGAAGCAGATTGGCCCTGAGGGCTTCCAGGCGTCCGGCGTCTACCTCAGGACCGCCATCTCGGTCGACACCACCGGCTGGGCCCACTTCGACTATGTGAAGATGCCGGAGTACCGCTGGGGAATCTTCCTGGCTCCCGCCGAGCCCGGCCGATCGATCGGCTTCGGGGACAACGCCAGCCAGACGGCCTGGGCCGAAGTGCCGGGCGAATACAGGAACCTCCTGCGCCGCCTGATCGTCACGCAAGCCGACACCGAGCCGGCCTCGGTCGAGCAGCAGCGACGGCTGGGCCGCACGGCCCCCAGCATGTACGACCTCAGGAATCTCTTCCAGGTGAACGTCGAAGAGGGGCGGCACCTGTGGGCGATGGTCTACCTGCTGCACGGCCATTTCGGCCGCGACGGGCGGGAGGAGGCGGAGGCGCTCCTGGCGCGCCGCTCGGGCGACCCCGACCGGCCCCGGATCCTGGGAGCCTTCAACGCGCCGATCGACGACTGGCTGTCGTTCTACATGTTCACCATGTTCACCGATCGCGACGGCAAGTATCAGCTCCTCGCCCTGGCGGAGAGCGGTTTCGATCCGCTGGCGCGGACCACGCGCTTCATGCTGACCGAGGAGGCGCACCACATGTTCGTCGGGGAGACCGGCATCCGGCGCGTCGTCAAACGGACCTGCGAGCTGATGCGGCAGGCCCCGGACGGCGACGTGCGGAGCCTCGGCGGCATCGACCTCGCCAGCCTGCAGAAGTACGTCAACTTCTGGTACTCGGTGTCTCTCGATCTGTTCGGCGGGGAGATCTCCTCGAACGCCGCCGAGTATTTCGCCTGCGGCCTGAAAGGCAGGGCCAACGAGAAGGCCTGCGAGGACCACCTGGCGCTCTCGGGCTCCTACCGGATGCCGGTCCCGGAAGGAGGCCGGCTGGTGGAGAAGGACGTCCCGCTGCGCAACGCCATGAACGAGGTCCTGCGCGACGCCTACATCGACGACAACCAGCGCGGCGTGGAGATGTGGAACAAGACGATCGCGGAGCACGGCATCGACTTCCGACTGAAGCTGCCCTCCCGCCGCTTCAACCGCCGGATTGGAATCTACGCCGGGCTGCTCTTCACGCCCGAGGGTGAGCCGATGGCACGGGAGGAGTTCGACAGGCGCAGGGACGAGTGGCTGCCCTCTGAGCCCGACCGCGACTACGTCCGCAGCCTGATGCAGCCGGTCATCGAGCCCGGCAGGATCGCCGGCTGGATCGCTCCGCCGACCAAGGGGATCAACGGCAAGCCGTTGGAATTCGAGTACGTGCGGCTCGCCTGAGGAGACGGCCGACCGACGACCCGCGGTCACGTAATCGTTACGACCGCGTCGGCATCCACGCGACCTGCGGCCGGCGCGCCGCTTTTCGTGCCCCCCCTCGAAACCTATATTCGGGTCGGCTGCCGTCCGGGTACCGTTCCCGGCGCGGGAGCCGGGGGGGACGGGCCATGTCAGGCGCGGATCCACGCAGCCACTCCTGCCCGGGAACGTGCGGGCTCCGCGTCTGGGCGGCGATCGCCCTGCTTGGCTTTCTGCACCCGTCGACGTGGGCCGCAAGGAACGGAGGGGCGATCGCCGGCCGGGTCATAAGCCATGCGGAGCGGCCGTCCGTTGCGGGGATCGAGGTCACGCTCGAAGAAATGCAGAGGGCGCCCGGGGCAGCGCTCCAAGCCGCGGCCCGGGCGCCCGCCAACCCGCGTGTCACACAGACCGACTCCCACGGAGGATACCGCTTCGATGACGTCCCGCCCGGCGTCTACCGGCTGAGGTTCGAGGGGCCGGAGTGCGCGGCGCGCGCCATCGCCGGGATACGCGTCAGGGCCGGCGAGGAGCTGCGAGTCGATTCGGCTCCGGAGCCCGCGCTCCAGGAGCGCGTCACCGTGTCCGGGAGGCGCGCCGGCGACGGGGCAGGTCCGTCGCAGGCGACCTTCGGTCGCGGCGACCTCGAATCCAGGCCCGCGGCGCTGCAGGACCCGTTCCGCGCCCTGGGGGGACGGGCGGGGATTGCGCAGGAGAGCGACTTCAAGTCGGAGATGCGGATCCGCGGCGGCGAGGCATCCGACACCGCGGTGCTTCTGGACGGGCAGCCGCTGCCGTACGCCTATCACTTCGGCGGCAGCGCCGGCAGCGCCGGAACGCTCAGCGCCGACCTGGTGGACGAAATCCAGGTCTCGACCGGCGGGTTCTCGGTCGAGTACGGCGACGCCCTGGCGGGGGTCATCGACCTGTCGACCCGACCGCGCGATCCCGGGACGATCACCGGCACCGCCGGGGTGGGCAGCCTCCTGGCGCACGCGGCGGTCTCGGGGCCGGCCGGGGACGGTTCCTGGACGTTCGCGGGGCGGATGAGCGACCTCGGCCTCTACGACGAGCGCGCCGCCGGTGACGGCCTGGATGGCGCGGCGTTTCGCGACCTGTTCGCCGCCCTGCGCCAGCCGCTGCCGGGAGGCGCGCGACTGGAGGCGGCCCTGCTCGCGGCCGGGAACGGCTACGAGGCCGCCCTCGGCGGGACCGGCCGGGCGACGATCGCCAGCCGGCACGGGGGGGCGCGTCTCCGGCTCGAGGCACCCCTGGACTCGAGGACGCTCCTGCGTCTCCAGATTGCCGGCGGCGACCTCTCCGTCGGGTCCTCGGTGAGGGGCGGGATGTCGTTCGACCAGGATCAGGCGAATCAGGAGGTCGGGGTGTCGGTCCTGCGCCTGCTCGGCCGCGCCCACCGCCTGCACGGCGGAGCGGTCTTCGAGCGCACGCGGGGCGGGATGAAAGGAACGGTCTCCGACGGGCCGGGGCTGGTCGCGAGCGTTCTTGATTACGACGCGGCCCGGACCGGCGCCTTCGTGGAGGAGACCTGGCGGCCGGGCGACACGGTCTCGCTCCGCTACGGGGTGCGGATCGATCGCTCCTCGTGGAGTGGCGAACAGGCCGTGAGCCCCCGGGCCAGCCTCGCGATTCAGCCCCGGGGCGGCCTCACCCTGCGCTGCGCCGCCGGCCGCTTCGTGCAGTTCCCGCGCCAGGAACAGGTCTTCCTGGCGGCGGGGGAGCCCCTGCGCCGGCAGGTGGCGGACCATTTCATCGCCGGGATCGAGAAGTCCTGGAGGGGGGGCCTGCGTGTCGTGGTCGAAGGCTACCGCAAGGACCTGCACGACCCGATTGGCGAGGCCGTCAATCGCGCCATCGAGCTTCCCGAGCTCCTGACGCGCTACGACAGCGGCCGCGTCCGGGGGGCCGAGATCACGATCGAGCAGGCGGCGGCCGGTTCGTGGAGGTGGGAGATCACCTACGGGCACCTCGTGGCGACCCAGGAAAAGAGCGGGATTGAATCGCCCCGGAACACCGACGAGAGGCACAGAGCCTCGCTGCTTCTGGGAAAGCGCTTCGGCCGGGGCTGGGAAGCGGGAGGGGCGTTCCGCTACGCAAGCGGTCTCCCCTACACGCCGCTCCTGCCGTTCACGAGCGGCCTGGCTCACACCACGGTCCTGGGGGAGCTGAACAGCGCGCGCCTGCCGGCCTACCACCGGCTCGACCTGCGCCTGAGCCGCCTGGTGCCGGTCGCCTGGGGACAGCTCGGCGTCCACGTCGATCTCCTGAACGTCTACAATCAGGCGAACGTGCGGAGCGTCGACCTGTACTTCGAACCCGCCGACGGTGCGTACTACCGGACCACCGCCTACCAGAGCCCCTTCCTGCCGGTCGTTGCGGTGAGCGCCGAGTTTTAGGAAGAGAGGGAACCCGCCCCCGGGGCGGGCGTGTACACGGGGGGCGGGCCCGCCGGCCTGGCGGTCGGCGGGGCGACGGGCGG
>JACOUZ010000054.1 GCA_016177515.1 Acidobacteriota bacterium | reverse complement strand
GCTCCTGTTGCGCGAGGTGCGCGATCCGCGCGTCGGCTTCGTGACCATCACCGGCGCATCCGTCAGCCCCGACCTGAAGAACGTCCGCGTGTTCGTCAGCATCCTGGGAGAGCCGGAGGCGCGCCAGGCCTCGATCAAGGCGCTCAACAGCGCGGCCGGCTTCTTCAGGCGCACGCTGTTCAAGAACCTGAGGCTGCGGTTTGCGCCGGTCGTCCGCTTCGACCTGGACGAATCGCTGGACCAGGGAGCCCGGATCGAGCGCGTCCTGCGGCAGATCCACGAGGGGGGGAACGTGGCGGGCCGCGTGGACGAGGAGGAGTAGATGGCGGGCGAACCGCCCGACGGCGTGCTCCTGGTGGACAAGCCGGAGGGCCCGACCTCCCATGACATCGTGGCCATCGTGCGCCGGGCTCTGGGGGTGAGCCGCATCGGCCACGCCGGCACCCTCGACCCGATGGCCACGGGGCTCCTGGTTCTGATGATCGGACGGGCCACCCGCCTGGCCACTTTCCTGTCCGGAATGGACAAGACGTACCACGGCACCCTGCGCCTGGGAGTGGCCACCGACACGTTCGATCGCGACGGCGCTCCCGTCGGCCCTCCCCGGCCGGTGCAGGTGGACGGCACGGCGCTGCGCTCGGCCTTCGAGCGCTTCCAGGGCACCGTCAGCCAGGTCCCCCCGGTGTTCTCCGCCAAGAAGGTCCGCGGCACGCCGATGTACCGCCTGGCGCGCCGGCACAAGCCGGTCTCGCCCGCTCCGACCCTGGTGACCTTTCGGCGGCTGGAGTTTCTGGCACTCGCGGGGACGGAGGTGACCTTCGAGGCCCAGGTCTCCGCCGGCACCTACCTGCGCTCGTTCGCGCACGACCTCGGCGTGATCCTGGGGTGCGGCGCCCATCTCGATTCCCTGCGCCGGACCGCTGCCGGGCCCTTCACTTTGGAGACGGCCCTCACCCCGGACGAGATCCGCGCGCTCGGCCCCGCGGCGGCCGCGCGCATCACGCCGATGGATGTGGTTCCGCTGGGGATCCCGACCCTGGTGCTGACACCGGCTGGCACCCACGCCATCCGTCACGGGCGGCCGTGCGGCCTCAGCGAGGTGTCGACGCCCGGCCCGCCGCTGCCGCCGGGGCGCTGCCGGCTGAAGGGGCCCGAGGGCCGCCTCATCGGCATCGGCGAAGTGCAGCTCCCGGCCCCTTCCGAGGCCCGGCCCGTGATCAGGCCGCACATCGTATTCGGGAGATAGGAGCCTGTCCGAGTAGGGGGCCGGGCCGCATGGATGTGTGGCGGGCGAGGGGCGCTTTACAGGCCGGGAGACCTGTGTTAATGTGACGCCCTCCCGATGCGCTTCGAGCGACCCGGATCATCGGAACGAGAAGGCGGATGGCGCTGACGAAAGACAGGAAGACCGAGATCATCAGTTCCTTCCAGGCTCACCCATCGGACACCGGGTCACCCGAGGTCCAGATCGCCATCCTGAGCCGCCGGATCGAGGACCTGACCGATCATTTCAACGCGCACGCCAAGGATCATCATTCCCGCCGCGGCCTCTTGAAGATGGTCGGGACCCGTCGCCGTCTCCTTGACTATCTCAAGGACCGGAATGCGGAGCGCTACCGGGATCTGATCAAGAGGCTCGGGATCCGCAAATAGGAAGGCAGGGATCCCGGGTGACGGCACCCGCAGCGGTTTCCACGCGAACCGGATGGCACCGATTAGACCAGTAGAGGCCGAATCCGGGGAATACTTGAAGGGAAATCTGGCTTCTTACCTCCTTCCTATCCTTCAGTCTTCCCTTCCCCCGGCGGTGCCCAGGGTTTCGCGTCGCGGCCGTCCTCAGCTGCCGTCACGGTCCGCACCAGCCTTCCTACAACCGCCGGGGGCGCCTGAGCGTCCCGGCCCGGACCGGGTTCGGACGCAGACCGCCTGCCCGGCCCGACTCAGGAGGACGATTTGATCACGACACGCACTCTGGATTTCGGCGGCAGGCCCCTGACGATCGAGACCGGCAAAGTGGCCAAACAGGCCGACGGAGCCGTCACGGTGCGCTACGGCGACACCGTGGTCCTGATCACGGCGACCGCCGATCGCCGCGAGCGGCCCGGCGTCAGCTTCCTGCCGCTCACGGTCGACTACCGCGAAAACACCTACGCCGCCGGCAAGATCCCCGGCGGCTTCTTCAAGCGCGAGGGACGGCCGAATGAGAAAGAGACCCTCACCTCCCGGATGATCGACCGTCCGATCCGTCCCCTGTTCCCGAAAGGCTGGTCCTACGAGACCCAGGTCATCGCCCTGGTCCTGTCGGCCGATCTGGCCAATGACCCGGATGTGCTCGCCGTCACCGGCGCATCCACGTCCCTCCACCTGTCCGATATCCCGCTCACCAGGCCGATCGCAGCGGTCCGGGTCGGGCTGAACGAAAGCGGCTATGTCCTCAATCCCACCTACGAACAGATGGAGGCGAGCCGCCTCGACTTGATCGTCGTCGGCAGCGCCACCGATGTCGTCATGGTCGAGGCCGGCGCCAGCGAGGTCTCCGAGCGGGAGATGCTCGAGGCGATCTGGTACGGCCAGCAGCACTGCCGGACCCTGGTCGGCGTCCAGGAGGACCTGCGCCGGGAGGTCGGCCGGCCGAAGCGCGAGGCCAGAGCCCGGGAGCTGGACAAGGACCTGTACCGCCAGATCGAGGAGGCGGCCCGGGCCTCCCTGTACCAGGCGATGAGAATGCCCGTGAAGATCGAGTCCTACCGCGCCGTGGCCGCCCTCATGGACGGGCAGATCCAGGCGATACCGGAGACCGAGCCGCAGCGCCGATCCGAGGCCGCCCTGATCCTCAACGACCTGCACCAGAAGATCGCGCGGCACGAGCTCCTGGCCGAGCGCCGGCGTTTCGACGGCCGCGCCGCCAACCAGCTCCGCAAGGTCACCTGCGAGGTCGGCGTGCTCCCCCGCACCCACGGCTCGGCCCTGTTCACGCGCGGCGAGACCCAGGCCCTGGTGACGTCGACCCTGGGGACCTCCGAGGACGCGCAGCGCCTGGACTGGCTCGAGGGCGAGTCGGAAAAGCGTTTCATGCTGCACTACAACTTTCCTCCCTTTTCGGTGGGCGAGGTGAAGTTCCTGCGCGGGCCGGGGAGGCGCGAGATCGGACACGGCGCCCTCGCCGAGCGCGCGCTTCTGCCCCTCATGCCGGGCGAGGACGAGTTCCCTTACACCATCCGGCTGGTGTCCGACATCCTGGAATCAAACGGCTCCTCGTCCATGGCCTCGATCTGCGGCGGCTCGCTGTCGCTCATGGACGCCGGGGTCCCCCTGCGCTCCGCGGTCGCGGGCGCGGCCATGGGCCTGGTCAAGGAGGGCGAGAACTACGTGATCCTCACCGACATCGCGGGCGTGGAGGACCATTACGGCGACATGGACTTCAAGGTGGCCGGCACTGAGTCGGGCGTCACGGCGCTCCAGATGGACATCAAGATCGGCGGGGTGTCCACCGACATTATGGCCAGGGCCCTTGCCCAGGGGCGCGAGGCCAGATTGCACGTCCTCGAGAAGATGCGGCAAGCTCTCGACAAGCCGCGGCCCGAGCTCTCGCCCTACGCGCCGCGCTTCGTCACGATCCGGATCCGGCCCGAGAAGATCCGCGAGGTCATCGGGCCGGGTGGCAAGGTCATCCG
>JACOUZ010000047.1 GCA_016177515.1 Acidobacteriota bacterium | reverse complement strand
GCGCGGGGCAGTACCACCTTCCCACTGTCTGGGTTCTTGGCGACCGTGAGACGCACAGGGCCAGCCGCGCGGCCTACGTGCGCAACATCGACAACATGCTCGGCGTCCACCCGGGGATCGTCCAGGAGAAGATCGGGACCGTCCTGCGGGCCGCGCACGGCGCCGCGGCCGAGGCGGTCGCTGCGGCACACCTGCACATCTCGACCGTCGACCTGGTGGCGAACGCCCGGGCCCGCATCGCGACCGACTTCGCCGAGCACGTCCGTTTCGTGGAGGAGCGGGCCGCGGAGGCGGTCAGGACCGGGGACGGCTTCCGCGTGCGCATCGGCTCGGGCGCAGCGTTCGAGGCAACCTTCCTCATCCTGGCGACGGGCGTCATGGACCGGCAGCCGGTCGTCCACAGGTCGAAGGGCGGACGCGACCTCTCCGGCATCCACTGGGTCTATCCCTATGCGAACCAGGAGACGTTCCTCTACTGCATCCGCTGCGAGGGGCACCTGACGGCCGGGCGGCGCGTCGCGGTGCTCGGTTCCGGCGACGGCGCCGCGGAGGTCGCCCTGATGCTGCGCGAGCGCTACGGGTCGGAGGTCCTGGTGCTGACGGCGGGAGAGCCGGCGCGCTGGAGCCCGGAGCGGGCGCGTCTCCTCGACCTCGAGGGCGTGAAGGTGCTCGAGGGGCGGATCGTGGACATCCAAGGCGAGCGACAGGGGGCGGCCCTGCACGGCTTCGTTCTGGAGGGCGGGATGCGGGTGGAGGTCGATCTCGCCTTCGTCGCCATGGGCCTCTTCCGGGTCTACAACGACCTGGCCCGAACACTCGGCGCGGCCCTGGAGGAGAGCGACGATCTCCTCGAGCGCCGTCACGTCCTCGTCGATCGGAGGGGCGAGACGAGCGTGGCGAACCTGTTCGCGGTGGGAGACATGGCGCGCCGCCGCGACGAGGGGATCATGAAGCAGGTCTACACGGCCCAGGAGTACTCCGTCCGGGCCGTCGATGCGATCGACGCCCGCCGCCGGAAGGCCCGCCGCGCGGCGCTCCTGTCCTGGACCTGATCCCGGAGTCTCCTTGCGCGTCCGGGCGGCTCAGCGGCGCAGGTCCCTGAGGATGTCGCGGGAGAGGAGCGCG
This sequence comes from Acidobacteriota bacterium, assembly GCA_016177515.1. Lineage (GTDB taxonomy): Bacteria > Acidobacteriota > Polarisedimenticolia > Gp22-AA2 > Gp22-AA2 > Gp22-AA3. Next base: position 1,797 of record JACOUZ010000047.1, on the reverse strand, counting down.
CACCCCGGCCGCCTGGAGCCTCAGAACCGGTGGCTGAGCCCCAGATGGAAGCCGAAGTCCGGGCTGTTGTCAAACGTCACGATGTTCTCGATGAGGCCGGCTTCGAGGACAGTTCCCTTCGCGATCTCCCCCTTCCATCCCAGGTTGATCTCGTTTGACGGCTTTGAGAACGGCCCGAAATCGTCCACGACGCCCGCCGAGAGCAGATACTGGAGGAGGAGCGACATGTTTGCGCGGTAACGCCACTCGATGGCCGTCAGGCTCGAGAATTGGTGGTCCCGAAGCGGTATCCCCCTGAAGCCGTTCTTCCCGAATCTCGAGAAGGCCAGGGTTTCATAGGCATACCACTTTCCAAACGCGCGTGAGGCGCTGACCGAGATTCCCAGATCAACGTTGCCGCCTCCATTGAGATCGCCGGAATCATCGAGATCAATGCGGCCTGTCACGGCATAGGAGAAGGCCGGCGTGTGAAGCCCGCCACAGGTCACGTTGTGCTGAAGAGTCAGGAGCACATTCTGGGAGAAGGATCCCTTGTCTCCGCCGTCCAGGGAGATCGACGGCCGCCCGGAGCCCGGATTCAGCCGGAATTGGAAATCCCCGCGCGGGAAATCCTTCCGCCCGTTCTGGTCGAGGTTGAACAAGTCATGGAATCCCTGGATGAACCCATCCATGGCCCCCCCGAAGCGGCTGCGGTTCTGGAACTCCACCTCGATCTGCAGCACGTCGCTGAGGCCATAGGCCAGCGAAACGGTCGAGTCGAGGATCTCGAAGTCCAGGAAGTACTCGTCACCCTTGTGGGAAAAAGTGTTTGACCACGTTTCCGCAGTGCGCACCTCACGTTGGCCCCGGGTCAGCGTCGAGGGCGCGCGCGGGATGAGGCCGAGGCGAAGAACCTGGAAGGGCGACTGGCTCTCCATCCTGAGGGGGCCATACCCGACATGCGAAAAACAGATGGAAAGGCCCCGGTAGCCGCCGGGCGTGTAGATGAGCGCGGTCTGCTCGGGACCGGTCTTGTTCAGTTGTTGCCCCCCGGGAATCTCCTGCGGCTCCTTCTCCAGGCGATCCAGGAACTCTTCCAGGTAGCCGCGGAATTCCGACGGGCCAAGGGTGCCAACCGTCTGGCCCCGCCTGTTCCCCTGTGAATCGAGGAAATAGGCCTGGGGCACCGCGCGGACGCCGTACGAGCGGACAAGGGTGACGTTTCGATCGATGTCGATGTGCACCCAGAGAAATCTGTCAGCGAGGCCCCGAATCTCGGGCGAAGCAAAGGTCTCCTCATCCATCTTTCTGCAGTTGGGGCACCAGGCGGCACCGAACATCACAACCACCGGCTTGCCGGATTCCAGCGCGGCCGCAAGGGCCGCGGGAAGGTCTTGGGAGAAGTGGATGAGCGGAATGCCACTCTCTCCATCACCTGCCCCACGGACCGCGGCGGGCACGGCAGCCCACAGAAACCCGGTGAGCACGACATGAAATAAGAGGCGGGATGACCGGATCACGTGACGTGGCTCCTATTCCCCCGATGGCGCGCTTCGGCCGAGGATCTGCGGCCGCTCGACGGGAATCTGCATCTGGATTTCGCGGCCTTCGCGCCAAAGGGTGAGGGTGATGCTGGCGGCCTCGGCGCGGGTCCGGAGCTCGTGCAGGATGCATTCACGGTGACAGGCCTTCTGCTCCTCGATGGCGAGGATGACGTCCCCACCCAGCACCAGCCGCGTGCCCCCGATGAGGGCCGGCAGTTCGCCGCCGCGCACGCCGGCGCGTTCTGCCGGGCTACCCTCCACGACGCTCTGGACG
>JACOUZ010000046.1 GCA_016177515.1 Acidobacteriota bacterium | reverse complement strand
GCTACAAGGTCCCGCTCGCGAAGGCGCTCATCCAGCGGGCGCTGATCGAGCTGTCCGGCCGCGGCCGCGAGCCCGGGCCGGCGTAGGTCCTGGTCCTTCCGGAGATCGTGAGGTCCACGGTGAGTGATACGACGGCCGACCCAAAGCCTTCCGCCGACGGCCTCCCGGGGCTGTGCCGCCACCTGCGCACCAAGCGCTACTACTACGGCTCGACCGACGAGGTGCTGGAGGTCGCCGAGCTCTCGACCACGGCCCAGTTCTGGTGCCTGAGGACGATGCGGGTCGTCGGCCCCGACGAAGGGTACGTCACCGCCGCCGCCTGCCGCGCCGGCCGATCCTGCTGCGAAACCACGGACGCCTGACGGGCCGGGGACGAGCTCCTAATCCGGGCGCGCCCCTGACTTGACGCTGCAATCCGCTTGGTCCTAGGATGTCACCAAAACCAATCGCCCCAAGGCGGGTCTGCGCGGGGCGTCCTATCGAGCAGGGGGGAGCGAAGATGAGCGTCCGAGCGGGGGCCTTGGCGGCAACCTTGGCACTGGGAACGCTGGCGATGCCAGCCTGCGCCACGCAGAAGCTGAAACTGGAGATGAGCCGCGAAATCAAGCTCATCCCGCCGACCATCAGGAGCCTGGACGTCGATCCGGCGGGCCAGGTGGATACGAGCGAGACACCCCGCACCATCAAGGTCACGATGACGGGTGACCCGGAGCTGCAGGCCACCTTCGATCTGGAGGGGCGCCTCGAGGCCCGGGAGATGCAGGAGACCGAGCCGGGCATCTACACCGGGTCCTTCGAGGTGCAGACCGGCGAGACCGGGGTCGTGGACGTCGTCGGCCACCTGGTGCACACGCCAACGGGGGCGAAGCAGGACAGGCTCCTGCATCGGGCCGTCAACCTCGTCGTCCCGCCGGTGGACACCGAGAGCGAAGCCTGCGCGGCGACCGAGGCGCTGGAACTCGAGAGCCAGCTGCGGGGGCTGACGGTCGAATTCGAGTTCGACAAGTACGACCTGACGCCGCGGGCCAGGGAGATTTTGGTCGCCCACCAGGCCGTCCTGGCGTCGCGTCCGGGGTGCGCGATCCACGTTCACGGCCACGCCGATGAGATCGGCTCGCCCGCATACAACATGGACCTGTCCCGGAAGCGGGCCGAGGAGGTGGCGCGGTTGATCGAGTCCCAGTCCGGGATTCCGCCCGGTCGCCTGCAGATTCACCCGCACGGCGAAACGCAGCCGGTGGACACCTCCGGAACGGCGCAGGGGATGGCCCGCAACCGCCGGGTCGAGCTGAGCGCGCTGACAACCGAGTAAGCCCGGGGGCCCGCGCCTCCGGCGCGCGGATCCCCCGTCTCCGGGCGCGCGGATGGTGCGGCGCTCAGCCCCGGGAGGCGCCCGGCTCCAGGTAGTCGGCCAGCTTCTTCTTGAACGTCTCCTGGAAGAAGCGCTCCCACATGTCGGCGGGCGGAAGGCTGCTCAGGTCGGAGTGGCGGTTGCTGAACGCCCTCCAGGCCTTCTCGAAATTGATGATGCCGAGGGCCCCCTTGTTCTCGTCGAGGAACGGCTGGGGGTCGAGGTTGCCGAGGAGTGCCTGGACGCCCTGCCGCACCGCCGTCGTGTAGGCCTTGTCCATCTCGGGCAGGAACCTGGAGTTCTTCGCGAGGGCCTCCTGGAGCGCCTGGATCGATCCTTCCCGGTTGTCCAGGCAGGCGCGAAACCGATCCTCGATGATTTTCTTCTGCTGCTTGCGCAGGATCGTCCCCATCCCCGGCCCGACGTCGATCTCCTGCAGGAGCGCGTGTACCCCCGTTTCATAGTTCAGGGCGAAGAGCAGGAGTGCGCCCACCAGCCGGAAGAGGCGCGCCTCCGACTGCGGCAGCCCGATCGATTCGGGAGTCACCTCCCTGCCCTGGGTCAGAAGATGGAGGCCGTCGCGCATCTTCGCGATCATCTCGTCCAGTCCCGGCCGGTCTGCCTGCCGATCGGGCGTGACCCGGAGTCGCGCATTCTCCTCCGCCAGCCGATCGCGCTCGGCGCGCAGCGACTCGGTGTCCGACGCGAGGCGTCGCATCTCGGCCTCCAGTCTCTGCAGCGCCTGCTCGCGCCGGCGCGCCTCGCCGACGAGGTAGTCCCTGGCGAGGTCCAGCCGGCGTCCCACTTCGACCTCGGTAAGCCCGCTCAGCTCGGCGCGCAGCGCCTGCCGGAGGGTTTCGCGCAATTCGTCGTCCGGGCGCCCTTCGGACGCCTGCCGGACCGCCTTCAGCTTCTCCACGAAGACCCGGGTGGCCGCATCTTCGCCCGCGGCGCCGGCCTGTCGGCCGTCCATCGCTGTCTGCTCCTCCCTGCGGCGTGGCCCCCCGGTGATTCGGCGGAGCAGGGGCCTAACGGTGAACCGGAGGGCAGGGAATGCCGCTCACTTCCCTGTCCCCGGGTACCCGGATCACGCGTCCGGTGTATCGTCTGTCCACGAACACCTCGAACCGACCCGGACGCAGATCGAAGGTGACCCCCTCCGCTTCTTTCGCGTACTCCGCCTTTTCGACGATCCGCCCGTCGCGAACCAGCCAGACGCTGACCGGCTGCTGCGGTCGTCCATCCAGCTTCAAGGTGTACGCCTGCGGGAGGTCCCGCCGGCCGCTCCAGTAGGCGAGCCCGCCGGCCAAGACCGCGGACGCCGCCACCGCCAGGGCGATACGGACCCAGGGCCGGCTGAGCGGCGCGACCGCGCGGAGCGCGGAGCGCACCTCGCCGGTGCGGTCCCTCAGGGTCGCGAGGTCGTCCTTCTGCATCGCGGCGGAGATCTCCCCGACGCACCGGGCGAGATTGCGCATCGCTTCCGGGCGGCGGGCCGCCGCGCCCGCGCCCGCCTTTCGGGCCCGGCGCTCGCCGGACCGCAGGGATCTCGCGGCCTCCAGGCGGATGGCATGCTCCACGCCGTGGCGCAGGAGATCAAGACGCTCGCGCAGCCCCGCCAGGCGCTCCCCATCGGCCCGCTGGGCCTGGTCCAGGAGGGCCTGGAGCCGGCGGGCGGTGCGCCGCGGCGCCACCTCGGCCAGCCGGGCAGCTTCCTCGCGCAGCGACTCACGCTCCGCCTCCTCGCGGTTCGCGCGCCGCCGCTGCGCGTGTGCGGCCAGCCCCCGCAGGGCCTCCAGGTCCTCGCGAATCGCGTGGTCGAGCGACTCGATCCCGTCCACGCGCCGCGCCGCGACGATTCCGTCCACCTGCTCCAGCCACAGCCGGGCGCGCACCACTCGCGGCGTGGGCAGCTCGGCCGCCCGGCTCTCGAGAAAAGAGGTGAGGTCGGAGGCGGAGAGACGCAGCCTCGCCGCGGCCTCCTTGACCCGCGTTTCCGCCGCCTGCCCCGCCCGCCGCAGCAGGTCGGCCGCCCGATCGACCGCCTCCTGGAAGGGGAGCCCGCCCCCGAGGGCCGTCTCACGGAGAGCCGCTTCGGCAGTCCCCGTGTCGGGTGCGGGGGCCGCCGCCTCCCGGGGGTCGTGGCCGTCCGTCCCCAGCCGCTCCATCTCCGCCCGGAACGCCCCGGCCAGGTCCCGGCGCGCGCGCCGGCCCGCGTCGCCGGCCGCCCCATCCGCCTCCAGGACTGTCCGCAGAGCCCGTTCCCACGCGACCAGGGCCTGCTCGAGGCTGTCCCCCTGCTCGGTCGGCCAGGCGGGCGCCGCAGTGGCGCGCAGGAGACTCTCCGCTCCTTCGACGGTCTTCACCCGCAGGCGGGCGGCGCCACCGTTCGAGGCGCTCCCCGCGGGGCCCGGCTCACGTCGCGCCTGCTCGCAAAGCGCCGCGAGCCGCGACCGCGCCGCGGCGCACCGTTCCGCCACGACCCGGTGCTCGTCGCGGGTCCTCCGATCCTGTAGCGCCTGCCTGACCCGGAGCAACTGCGACGGATCACCGCTCTGCAACGCGTTGCGGGCGAGTTCGGCGACGCCGTCCGCGGCGCCTCCCGGGGCCCCCGCGGCCAGCCAGGGCTCGATCTCGGCCGTGGCCGCCCGCCGTGCCTCCTGGAGCGCCTCGCATATCCGGTCCAGGTCTTCGAGGGTCCCGATCTGGTCCGCCAGGCCGGCCGCGCGCTCGCTGCGCCAGAGTCCCTGCAGGGACCGCTCGAGCCCGGCAGGATCGAGCAGGATCGCCCACGACTTGAGCTGCGCCGCGACCGCGGCGCGGCGCTCGGCAATCCGGGGCTCGAGCGCCTCCTGCGCGACTGCCACCATCTGGTCCAGGCGTGAACGGAACGACGGCGCGCCGAGCGATCCGCCGGTGCCCAGGATCGCGATGACGCGATCCATCTCGTCTCGCAGCTCGGCCGGGAGAAGATCGCGCCCTTTCTGGTGCAGGGCGCGCAGGAGGTCCGCGGCGTTTCGCAGGCTCGCGATCGCCTTGAGAAGATCCCCCGCGTCCGGCTGCGCGGCGGCGCCCCAGTCGACCAGCAGTTCGACGACCGCGTCCTCCCGCGCCACGCGATCCGCCTGCGCCTGCCCCGGTCCGGAGATCCCGGCGTTCCGGTCGAGCCCGCGATCACCCGCAGGAGGGAGGGATTCCGGATCGAAAGCCGTGGCTCCGGTCGATGGCGTCGGCTGCTTCATCGAAGTGCCCTATCATAAAACAACCCGGCCCTCCGGAAGCACGTCCGGCGCTGAAACCCCAGGAAACCAGGACAGGCACTTGACTTTGAGGTGCGCGTTGTTGTAATAGCCCACAACAGGACCATCTGTAAAACCTGTGAGGGTCTCCTCGTTCCCGGCTTGGTCGGCGTCCTGGCCGCCATGCAAGGCGAGGCCAGGTCCGCGACGCTCGAACATCTTGAACGAGGGGGTTCCTTGAGTCCCTCGAGCCGCAACGCAGGCGCTACCGACCGCGGGAGTCATCCCGGCGGCCCTTCGCCCCCCGCGAAGATCGACCGGTACATGATCAGGCGCCGGCTGGGGAGGGGTGGCCAGGGTGAGGTTTACCTCGCCCACGACCCGAACCTCGAAATCGATGTCGCCATCAAGGTCCTGCATCCGGAATACCGCACCGAAGAGTTCATCGACCGGTTCAAGGTGGAGGCCCGCACGGCCGTCCGGCTGACCGCCCCTAACATCGTCAGGGTCTATGACTTCAATCCCGAGTATCCCTACCTCGTCATGGAGTTCTGCGGCGACGGCGATCTGAACCACTACCTCAAGAGCCGCAGGCGGCGCCCGCTCGCCGAGATCCTCGACATCACGCGGCAGGTCTGCGACGCGCTGGTCGCCGCTCACGAGCATGATCCCCCGATCCTCCACAGGGACATCAAACCGGGCAACGTCTTGTTTCAGGGAAGCGTCCCAAAGGTCGCCGACTTCGGCCTCGCCAAAATGCTCGGCGGGGGCACCGGCCTGACCACGACCCGCGGAATGATGGGAACGGTCAGGTACTGTTCTCCGGAGCAGCTTCAGGACCCCTCGAAGGTCGATCACCGGGCCGACCTCTGGTCGGTCGGCGTGGTCCTGTACGAACTTCTCACCTGGACACGGCCGTTCGACAAGACCGGCGACGGCTACGTAAACGTCGCAGTCAGGGTCCGCACGGAGGCGCCGCGCCAGCCCCCCTATGAGCTACCGGGCCCGGTGCTGGAGGTGATCCGGAGGATCCTGCAGAAGAGCCCCGATCAGCGCTACCGCTCGGCCCGTGAAATGAGCGACGCCATCAGCCAGGCGTTGCGAGCCGTCCCGGGCGCCGATCGGCTGCTCGTGCCACCGGAGCAGGTGGTGGACGACCTCAGCCGGATGGCCTCCCGGGTGGCCGATCTCATGGAGGAAGGGCGGTCCCACGACGCCGCATCGGTCGTCCGGGAGATTCGCCGGATCGCGCCCGATGATTCCGTCGGAGCTTTCTGGCAGCGCCAGCTGCGGGAGGTCTCGGAGACGGGGTCGGATGCATCGCCCTCCGGCGGCAGGTCTGACGATAAGAAGAAGGCCGAGTGGCTCGCGGAGCAGATCGAGTCCATCAAGTCCCTCGTCCATTCCCGGAACTACCGCGATGCCCGGCGTCGGATCGGAGAGCTTCTCGTCAAGGACCCCGACAACACCGTCATCCAGCGTTTCCTGGACGACATCAACGCGCAGGAGAGCCGCCTCAGGCGGGACCTCGACCAGGCGCACCAGGATGCCGATCGGGCGCGCGCCGCGCAGGAGTACAGAAAGCTCTACGAGATCTGGAAGCGGCTGAACGACGCCTACGCCGATCTCCCCGAGGCCGAGGCCGAACTTGCCGTGGCGACGCGGGAATTGCAGGTCCACGAGCAGCGAAAAGCCCGCGAGGCGGCGGCGAGCGAGGCCGGAAGGCACACGGAGGCCGGAAACCTGCGAAGCGCCCTGGACACCTGGCAGTCGTACACCAAGCATTATCCATCCGACCAGGAGGCCGCCAGGGAGCAGGAGGAGATCCGGTCGGTCCTGAGAGAGCGCGAGCGGGCCGAGCGGATCGCGGCCCTGCGTTCGGAGACCTCACGGCTCCGGGGCTCGGGAGACCTGAAGGGCGCGCTGGCGCTGTGGAGACGGTACCTCGAGGAGGACGCCGGCTCGGCGGAGGCGGCGAGCGCGGCCGAGGGCCTGCGCCAGGAGATCGCGGCGCTCGAGCGCGACCGCCGGCTGCAGGAAGCCCGCTCGCATGCCCGGGCACGGCTGGAAGCACAGGAGCTCGGCAAGGCCGTCGGCGCCTGGAACCAGTTCCTCGCGGACTATCCGGATCACGCGGAGGCCCGCGAGCAGGTCACGCGCCTCGAGCGCGAGATCGCCGAGCACGAGCGCCAGTCGCTCGCCCGGGAGGTGCAGCGCCTGGCATCCATCCTGGCGGCGCGCCTGGAGGCGGGGCGCTACGGGGGCCTCCCGGCGGTCCGGTCCGAGGCCGGCCGGGCCCTGGAAGGGGCCCGGGCATCCCTGACCGCCGACGTGGCGGCTCTGTCGGCGGCGCGGGCGGAGCTTGTGGCGGCGCGGGAAAGCGCCGAGACCGGCCTGTCACGCGAATTGCAGTCTCGGCGCTCGCGGCTCCGGGCAAGGGCCGGGGAGTTCCGCGAGTGGATTCCGGCGGACGGGGTGGCCACCGATGAGGGAAGGACACAGGCCATGCGGGCGCTGGCGGGTGCGCTCGCGTCGGCGCTTGGGGCCCTCTGCGAGCCGGCCGGGCCCGAATCGTCCGGTGATCCTCTCGAACGGCTGGCGGCGGCCGAGAAGGCCCTCGTGGACTCGGCGGCGGCCCTGACGCGAGAACGCCAGGAACTCGTGGCGGCGGCGCGGGCCGCCGCCGATGCGGCCCTCGCCGAGGCCCAGCGCTCGCTCGAGGCCTGCCGGACGCTGGAGGAATGGACCGGCCCCGGCGGCGAGGAGAGCGGATCTCTCCGGGAGAGACTGCGGCAGATTCGGGCGCAGGCGGAAACACAGGTCCCCGAGCGGCTGAAGGCCGTGGCGCGGCAGGCGGCGATCCTCGGAGGTGAGGCCGACGCGGCCCGGCTGCAGGCGCTCTGGCGGTTGTCCGGCGAGACCGGGTCGCTTCTCGATGAGGCGCGTTCCCTGGCGCTGGAAGAGAGAAGCGGCCGTCTGGGGGAACTGATCCGGCGGACCGCGCAGGCGCTCGAGCTCGGAGAAGGCGATTCCGCGGCCTCCGCCGGGGCCCTCCCGGGACTGCGCACCGAGCTGCGGAACGAGGTCGAAGTCGCCCGGCGGTCCCGCGAGGACCGCTTCGCCAGGGCTCGCGAGCGCTGGGACAGGGCGCTCCAGGCCTGGCGCGATCTTCTGGTCGCGGATCTCGGCCCGGAGCGGCGCCCGGGAGCCGAGAGGGCGACGGCCTCGGGGAAGGAGGCGGAGGAGGTGACGTCCTTGGGAGAAGCGGCTGCCGCGGCGCTCCGCTCGGACGACCTGGAGATCTGGGCCGTGCAGCTCGAAGGCCTGACCCGCCGTTACCGCCTGGAATCGACCTGGATCGAGCAGGGCAACGCCCTGCTCGAGGTCGAGGGTCCGCCCGGGCCGGATGGCCTCCCGCAGGACGAGCTCGAACCGGAGATCGAAGACCTCCTGGAGCGCTACCGCCAGGCGGTGTCGCTCGGTGATCACGCGGGCGTCCGCTCGCTCGGGTCGGCGGTCGCTCAGCATGCCGCGGACCTCCGGCAGGAGCAGGACCGGCCGATGGAAGCGGTGGGCGAGGCCCCGGACCTGAGCCGGAGAGTCCGGCGCTTCAACCAGCGCTACATCCCTGGCGCGCTGAAGGCCTTCGACGATCTGGCGGCCCGGCACCGGAAGTGCCTGTCGCAGGACCGAAGGGGGGAGGCGGCGCGCCTGGCCGTCGAGCTCGGGCACGCCCACCGGAAGCTGCTCGTCCCTCCGCCCCTCTGGCGCGGCCCCCTGCTCCCGGCAGGAGGCGCGGCCATCGCAGCGGCGGCCGTCCTGCACTTCGTCACCGTCCGTCCGTCCGGGCCGGCCTCGGTCGCCGTCTTGAGTCCGGCGGGCGAGACGGACGTGTCGGAGGTGAGGCGCGATGGGACGCCCCTCGAGGACCTGACAGGAGTCGTGCCGGAGGGGGGCGTGTCCTGGCCCGACCTGAAACCGGGCCATTACGTCGTCTCGGTGCGCGGGGGGTCCAGGGTGGAATTCGATGTGCCGGGGCAGGGGGACGTCCTCCTCCCGGGAGAAGGTGATTACTCCGACGTTCTGATGCGTGAGCTGAAGCTCGATGAGCTCAAGGCGCAGAGGTAGGGCCATGTCCGTAAGCGGATCGCGACGCCTGTGCGGGGGAGGGCCTATGAGGTCGTGGTGGATGCGGTGGGGCGTTCTGCTGTTAGTTTTCCTGGCACTGCCGACGGGAAACGCCCGGGCTCTCACGGACGAGGAGATCTTCCGTGATTTCCGGTTCAACTTCATCAGCCCCGGGGCGCGCGCCATGGGGCTCGGCGGCGCGTTCATCGCCGCGGCGGACGATGCCACGGCGGCGCAGGCCAACCCCGCGGCGCTGCACTACGTGACCAAGAACGAGTTCTTCCTCGAGTACCGCGAGACACGGCCGGCCTCCGACGTCTTCACGCCGAGCCAGACGATCGGCGACATCTCCGACCCCGTCAGCCCGACCCTGCCGTTTCTGCGCCTGCAGGCGGTGACGAGCCGGGGCGACAACTCGCTCCCCACCTTCGCGAGCTTCGTCATCCCGTTCAAGATGGCCTCGCGCAGGGCCGTGTTCGCGGTGTCACGGCAGATGGTGCTCGATGTTCAGAACAGCCTGAGGGATGACGACAAGAACCTGGAGACCGACCTGCGGTTCTCCATCAGCGATTTCCCCATCTGGGTCAACCCCAACCCCGCCGATCCGCTGAACCCGGTGGAGCAGTACACGGTCAGCAACGAGGTGAACGGCGGGCTGCGGACCGAGCTGGTCCACTACAACCTGGGATTGTCGTATTCCTTCCTCGCCGACTTCTCCCTCGGCGTGACCGCCACGGTCGCCGCCCTGGACATGGCGTCCAGCGTGTTGAGCACCAGCCAGGATCCACGGGGCATCCTGACGTCCACGAACCCGAGGATCGACACCGGCGGTGCCCTTTCGCCGATCCAGACCCGCACGGTCATCGATGACAGCGACAGCGCCCTTACCTATACAGTCGGCCTGCACTGGCACCCGGACAGGGCCTTCTTCAGCGGCTACTCGCCGCTCCGTTTCGGGATCGTCTACCGGAAGGGGGCCAGGCTCTCGGTGACCGAGACCAGGACGGAGTTCGATGTCGCCGCGGGCGAGTTCGTGGTCAACCCGGCCGACCCGCCTTTCGAGAACGTACTGCGGGAGCCGGATCGCTTCGGGGTCGGGATGAGCTACGCCTTCGGGCAGCACTGGACGTTCGCCTTCGACGCAGAGCGGATCGCCTACAGCGACCTGCTCGAGGACTACCGTCCCGGCGTGAACTTCTTCACGAGCGGGCTCATCCCCGCCACGTTCCTCAACATCAACGCCGGCGACCTGGAATTCGACGTGGAGGATGCGACGGTGCTCCACGGAGGCGCCGAGTTCTTCTTCGGCGGCCGGGGGGGATGGAGGTATGCCCTCCGCGGCGGCTACTACAACGCTCCCGACAATCGTATTCGTCTTACCAACGTGGCAAGCGGCAGCGCCGAGATCGACGGGATCTTCAGGGACGTGTTCCGGGGCGGCAGGGACCTGAGCCATTACACCGGCGGAATTTCGATCAACTCGCCGGCCGGTATCCAGATGCAGCTGGCCGCGGATTTCGCCGACTCCGGGAACGAATACCTGGTATCGGCGATCTACAGGTTTGGAAAGATACGCTGATGCGCCGGGCGCTTCTCCTGGTCGGTCTTCTGGTCGCATTGCCGCAGCCGCGCGCCGCGGCCGCGGCGGCCGATCCGTGGAAGTTCGCGGGGGCCGGGCAGAAGGAGGCCGAGAAGAAATACCCGGATCAATACTGGTACGTCCATTATCCCAAAGCGGTGGCGCTGCTGAAGAATCCGGAAGGCAACGCGGACGAGGCAATCGCCCGGCTGAAACTGGCCATCGTGTCGAGGCCGGACAGCAAACCGGATTCGGAGCACCCGATCACCCACGAGGCTATCCCGTACTTCCCCTATTACCACCTGGCTCTGGCCTTCGTCCGCAAGGGGGACTACGAGGCTGCCAGGAGGTGTCTCGAAAAGGAATCGCCGCAGATTGCCCGGACCAATCTCGTTTCCACCTTCAACGATCTGAAGGGGCGGGTGGCGGCGCTCGCGGAGAAGGACGATCTGGTACGGCAGGCCGACAGGGCCCTGAACTGGGAGGGCGGGAAGGATTTCGGACTGAGCCCGGAAGGGATGGCCGGGCTCGCCCGGATCCGTGTCCTCAAGGAAAAGCTCGGCGCCCCGGGGGCCGACGCCCGGGCGGCGTCGCAGGAGCTCACGGCCGCGATGCTGGCCCTTTTCCGGAATGAGGTGAAGAAAGGCGCCTCGCTGCTCGCCCGTTTCTCCGGCGAGCCATGGAGAGCGGCCTTCGCGGGCAACCCCGGGCTGATCGACCCGTCTCCCTGCAAGGAGCCGCCGGGCGAGGACGGGGTGAACGCCGTCAAGGCGGCCGGCGCCGCGGTCGAACAGTGCGGCCGTGCCGTGCTGCTCGCCACGAGGCAGGCGGGCGGCGGGGACTGCGGCAGGCTCGCCGGGTTGCGGGCGGGGGCCGAAAGGTCCGCCAGGGAGTTTCGGGCCTGGGTCGAGCAGGAGGGCGGCGCGCCGTCCGCTGCGGAGCCTCCAGCGGATCTGCCGAAGGTCTGCGCCCTCAAGTGGACCGAGATGACGGGCTCGAAGGCGGCCGAGTCGTTCGACAGGCTGGACGCGGAGAGGACGAACGTCGGCCAGGCGCTCGAGGAAACAAGAAGGGTGACCGAGGCGAAGCTGGGGACGAAGCGCGATTCGCTCCGCAGGAGACTGGAGGAAGTCCTGTCGCGGCTGCCGGGGCTTCCGGACGACTGTGTTCAGATCCTGCAGTTGGGCCAGACCACCGCGAAAGTAAAGGCCTTCCGGGAGCGCCTGGCCCAGGCCAAAGTTGGAGGTGCGGGCGTTCCGTCGAAAGAGATCCTGCAGGCCGATCAACAGGTGCAGCCGCTCCTCGACGATCTCGTGGGACGCGTTCGGGACGGCGTTCAGCAACTCCGGAAGAACCGCGCCTGCCCAGGTGTGACGACGGCAAACCTCGACCGGCTCCCTGCAGGCCTGGAAGCCTACATGACCAGCCGCGCCTCGTCGGAGCTGGAATCGCTTTGCGCCGTGGCGAGGGGGGCAGCCGGGGACGTCCAGGACTGCTGGAAGCGGAACATCCCGTTCGTGAGGGCGGGCGTGGACCGCAATGTCACGCTGGCCGGAGCGGCGCACCAGGCGATGGCGAGCATCGGCGATTCCGCCGCCCCGAAGGAACTGGTGGATCGCCTGGCGGGCAGCCTGGCCACACTCAGAGCCGTGCAGTCGAAGCCGCCCGGCGCCGACCCTGCGGCCTGGGTCGAGCAGGCCCGGTCGGCCCAGGAGGCCACGCAGACATGTCTCAACGACGCCCGCCAGGCGTTGCACGGGCATCGGGCCCGAATCGTGGCGAGCATGCGGGACACCCGGGAGACGCTGCGCCTCGTATCGAGCCTCCTGCCGCCGGCCGGCGCCGCTGACCCGGCCGGACAATCCCTGGCCAGGCTGCGCCAGTGGATTGAGGAAGCGAGCGGGCTCCTGGCAAAGCTGGATTCGAAGTTCGCCGCGGTCGGCCCTCTCTTCGAGGCCAAGGGGGCGCCGTCGGGCACCGACGTGCAGCGGGTGCTGCGGGCCAACGGGCTGGGCGAGGGCGTTCCGGAGACGCTCTGGGAGCTGCTGGCGACGGAGGCACCTGCCGGCGGGCAGGATCAGGATGTGCCGGTCGCCGTCCTGGATGCGGCTCTGGTCCCGGATCTGAACGCCGCGCAGGTGGCCCTCGAGCAATGGAGGCCGGTGATCGGGAAGCTGGGGCCCCTCGCGGTCCTCAATGGCGCTTTCCTGGCGTTCTCCGGCGGCGACCTCGACGGCGCCATCCTCTCTCTGCGCGCGGCCCAGACCAGGGGGCTGCTCGGGGAACGAGGCAAGGAGGCCGCACTGGCGCATGCGGCCCTGGCCTATTTTCTGTTCGCGAAGAGCTCGGCCGTCTCCGCAAGGCAGGGGGACACAGAGCTGATCGGGTCGCTGAAGGACGACGTGGAGCATGAGGCCTGCCTGGCTGTCAGAGCGGACACGGGCTTCCGGTTGCCCGAGGACCTCTTCCGCAACCAGTCGTTCAAGAGAGCCTTTCTGGCTTACACCGGGGCGGGGAACTGTTAGGGGGGATCATCATGGAAAAGGTGAGGCGTGTGTCGCGGGTCAACCGAAAGCCGCGTCGGCTTGCAATCCTCTCCGCCGTCCTGCTGGCTCTGGCCACGCCCTCGTGGGCGGTGCTTGCATCCAAGGTCTCTTTGTGTGAGAGCGAAGCACCCGGGTCAGGGTGTGATGCGTCCGACATCCGCTTTCAGGCGCCGGTGTCCGCCAACGCGAACTACGGCTTTGCCGTGGCGATGGGCTACCTGAACGGCGACGAGTTCGCCGATCTGGCGGTCGGGGCCCCGGCAGAGGGAAAGGTCTACATCTATTTCGGCAGCCTGACCGACAACGGCCCCGGCGAGGCCCCGTTCACGCGTGCAGTGCCCGCGTCACCGGCCGATGTCATCCTGTCCGCGCCGGCCGTCAGCCGGTTCGGCTTCTCGGTCGCGATCGGACGGCGCACCCCTCCCGATTCCGACGACACGGCCAATCCCCTGATCGTGGGTGCCCCCGCCATCGGCGCCGTCCCTGCGTCGGCCGGAGCAGCCTACGTCGTGGCGGGCGGCAGCCTGGCGCCGGGAGGTGTCCTTGTGCCACCTCTTGATCCCGAGGACCCCCTGCCCGCTGGATGCACCACTTTGCCGAGCTGGACATGCGACGTCACCGCAGCCACCGAGGTCGTCATCCTGAGCGGCGTCCTGGACGGAAGCGAGACCGGGTACTCGGTCGGCATCGGTCCGGTCCTGGCCGCCGGGTCGGACGACTTCGTGGTCGGTGCCCGCCGCGCGCAGAACGGCTCGGGTGTGGCGACCGGCGCCGTGTATGTCGTACCCGAGACGGCCGCGGACACCGTGCTGAGCGCCGATTCCGTGCGCAAGATCTACGGTCATGTTCCGGCTTCTCTGACAGCGACGACTCCGATGCCCGGCCTGGGTGAATCGGTGACGATCGCCGACTTCTTCGACGATGCCGGGACGGAGGAGCTTGCGATCGGAGCGGTCGGGACCTCCCCGAGCGATTCGACGACGAACCCGAATCCTCCCGGCCGCGTGTACATCCTGAACGTTCCGGCCAGCGTGGACGGCAGCAACGTCGCCAACGTGGACGCGGCGGGAGGGGTGTACCGGGTCCGAGGGCACAGCAACAATGACTTCTTCGGTTTCTCCCTGACCGCCGGTGACTTTGACGGAGACGGGGCTGCGGACCTGGCGGTGGGCGCGATCTACGCGGACCACAAGACGTCCGAGACCGACTGCGCGAACGGCACCGATCTGAAGAATGCCGGCGCGGTCTATGTCTTCAAGAGCACCGACCTGGTGGACCCGCTGCTGCTCGCGGACCCGGCCGGCGACGTTGGCACCGATCCCGACGCGAACAGCAGGTCCAGCCGCTCCATCTGGGGCCGCCGGCAGTGGGACGAGCTCGGCTTCAGCCTGGCGTCAGGGGATGTGAATGACGACGGAATCGACGACCTTCTGGCCGGCGCGCGCTGGCATGACCGGAGCCTGAGCGACATCAACCAGGTCGATGAAGGATCGGTGTACGCCCTCTACGGCGGCGGGAATGCCTTCGATGCCTTGCCGGAGGACCCGGATGCCCCCCTGCCGCCGGGAGTCTGGCCGCAATGTCTCGATTGTTACGTGTCGGGCACCGCGACCGCCGACCCGTCCTGTGCGTCCAATCCCGCAGGCGTGGGTGCGATGCTCTTCGGGGGCGACTACTCATCGTCCAGCAGCGAGGAGATCGGATTCTCCCTGGCGGTGGGGGACTTCAACCAGGACTCTGTCTACGACGACATCGCGGTCGCGTCGATCACCCATGAGCGGGTCTACCTGGTGACCCTGAACGACCAGGACTCCGACGGGCATCGTGACATCCGCGACGCCGATGACGACAACGACGGTGTCCTTGACGGAGCCGATTCCGCCCCGCTCGACCCGGACGTGTGTATCGACAGCGACGGGGACACCTGTGACGACTGCGCGGTGGGGACGGACAACTTCGGGCCGCTGCCGGACAACACGCCGTTGAACGACGGCACGGACACCGACGGCGCCGGGCAGGGCCACGCCGGAGACCCCGACGACGACAACGCCGGGGTGTTGGACGCTTCGGATACGTCCAGTCTGAATCCGGACGTGTGCGCCGACAGCGACGGGGACACCTGTGACG
>JACOUZ010000005.1 GCA_016177515.1 Acidobacteriota bacterium | reverse complement strand
GGCCTCGAAATGAGGGTTGAAGGCGCCTGACAGGAGGGTCTTCATGATCGCCCCTGCGCCTCCAGGGCGGCCCGGGACTCGGCGGACGAGGCGGCGGACGGCCCCGGCAGCCCCCCGTGCCCGGCGAATCCCCCGGTCAGGGCGGCCAGGTCGTCGCGGACGATGGCCCCCATCCGGATCGCCGAGAGAAGTGTGGCGACCGCCAGGGCAGCCCCCTCGGGGAGAAGGCGGAGAACGGCCGCGGCCCGCGTCGCCACCGGCAGGTGCGCTCCCAGGACACCGAGCCGCAGGGCGCCGGCGGCGAGGAAGCCGGCGATTCCGGCGATCAGGGGAGAGGGCAGGGCGAGACCGGCCGGGCGCAGCAGGTCGGGAGCGGCCCGGTGTGCGCCGAGGGCGAGAAGGAGGGCGGAAAGCGCCGCGCCTCCGACCGCCGCAGAGGCCACACCGGGCGCCGCGAACGGCGCCGCCAGGCCCAGGGCCAGGGCGACGTGCGCCAGCGAGCCCAGGAGCGCCGCGCGGGCCTCGAGGCCCGGACGCCCCAGTCCGCGCAGAACGAGACGCAGGGGGGAGACGATGAATCCGAGCGCGGCGGCCAGGGCGAGCAGGCGGGCCGCGGTTGCGGCGGCGGGTGGAATGTCGCGCCCGGTCCACGCCCGCAGGATCGCCTCGGCGTCGAGGAGGACGAGAGCCAGGCAGGGGAAGGCCAGAAGCGCCACGTACCGCGTGGCGCGTTCGACGAGGCCGCGGACCCTCCGATCCTCGCCCCGCGCATCCAGGCGGCCCGCCAGGGGCTGGATGACGGGCAGGGGGAGGGCGGAAATCTGCAGGACGCCGGCGATGCGCGCGCCCAGGTCGTAGACGCCGGCGGCGGCGAAGCCCGCCCCGCCAGCCAGGATCAGTCGCGGAACGTGGGCCCCGAGAATCTCCGCTGCGCGCACGATCTGGATGCGCATCCCGAACGACAGGAGTTCGCGCCATTCCTCCCGCCCGCCCGCGAAGGGTAGGACCCGCAGTCCCGGCACCAGCCGGTGCGCCGCCGCCGCTTCGAGGAGAGAGGCGAGAGAGGCGGCGGCCAGCGAGTTCACCGCCATCCCGGGGAGCCCCCAACCACCCGTCAGTGCCAGGGCCGCCCCGCACCCCTCCAAGATGGAGACGACCGATCCGATCCGCCCCAGAAGATCGACCCGCTGCGCCCCTGCGACCACGCCGCGGTAGGCCGACAGGACGGTGCGCAGAATGACCGTGGCGAGGGTGCAGCCGAAGACCGTGTCCGCCTGGGCCGCCAGAGGGCCGTCCGGCACGGCCATCCCGAGAGCGCGCGGGCCGAACAGCAGGGCGGCCGCGGAGACCATGGCCCCCAGCACCATGTGAAATCCGATCCCGGCCCCCAGGATCCGGTTGAGGGCGGTGGTGTCGGAGACGGCGATCGCCTTCGCAGTGAAGCGAGAGTAGGACGCGCCGACGCCCAGGTCCAGGAGCTGGGTCGTGTGCGCCAGCGACCAGGACGCGGCCCACAGGCCCAGGCCTTCGAGGCCGCAGGCGCGCACCACCAGCGGCGTCAGGACCAGCCCGACGAGCGCGGAGGTGGCCGACTCGACGCCCCCCCAGGCGACGCCGCGGGCGGCCGAGCGCTTCTCGTCGCACGGCCCGGCCCGGGCTGCAACCGTCCGATCCGTCGTCGGCATCGTCAGCCCACCTTCTCGAGCGAGGCGGCGGCCACCACCAGGCCGGTCAGGAGCCAGAACGGCTCCATCACCCGGATCAACATGAAGGTGTTCGTCCCGATGGCGTGCGCCAGGAGACCCGCCAGCGCGGCGGTCATGCCCAGGCCCAGGCCGCGGACCAGGGGATCGGCATGGCTCGTCGCGACCCGGTAGAACAGGGTGCCGGCGGCGCCCACGAGGAGCGCGAAAGCGGAAAAGCCGACCGCGCCCAGCTCCACCAGGATGCGGAAGAACTGGGCGTCGAGAAAGCCGTAGCCGGTGACCCCCCACCCCAGCACGGGATGCTGCATGAAACCGCGCAGCGCGTCGCCCCAGGACGTCAGCCGCGCGGAGGCGGATGAATCCAGCTTCACCCGGCCGACCTGCACCGAATCGTCCTCTCCCTGGAACGTGTAGAGGATGCGATCCTCGATGCCCGCGGGGTGGACGAAGAAGAGCAGGACCGCCGCCACGCACGCGGCCGCGAACAGGCGCCGCCGCGCCGGCGCCAGGGCGAGGAGCGTGGCCAGGGCGGCGGAAAGTCCGATCCACGAGCTGCGGGACAGGGTCGCCAGAAGCGGCGGGATGACGAACGCGGCCAGTGCGGCGCAGCCCCGCTTCCAGCGGCGCCAGCCGGCCGGCAGGGTGAGGGCGATGGCGCAGGCGACGCTGAACGCCAGGACCAGGTATCCCCCCAGGGTGTTCGGCTCCCCCTCCTTGCCCTCGAACGGCGCCGAGGGGCGGACGCCCGAGGGGATCTGCCACCAGCCGTACGCGCCGATCAGCGCGGCGGTGAAAAGCACCGCGGCGAGCAGGCGGCGGAACTGGCCGCCGGTGCGCACGTAGTTCAGCGTGATGAAGAAGATGATGAAGTACTCGAGGTATTTGGCGACGAAGCACATCCCCACCAGGGGGCGCACGCGGCCCGCCTCGATGCCGATCAAAGTCGAGAAGAGACAGCAGGCCGCGTAGGCGAAGATGCAGGTGTTCAGGCGCGTCCGCCGGATGGCGCCCAGGTCCTTGTGGATCGCCATGCGGGCGATCCAGGCGAAGCCGACCAGAAGGAGCAGGAGATCCTCGGTCCTCAGGATGACCGAGCGGCTTCCCTCCAGGCCCCCGCCGCCGGCCCCCCCGAGAGGGATCTCGGGGGACAGGAGCATCGAGAGAATCAGGATGATCAGTCCGGCCTCGGCGTGCAGGATCGTGGCCAGGAACAGGATGGCGGCCACGGTGGCGACGATCGGAAGCTCGAGCGGCGCATTCGTGATCCAGAGCGACAGCAGGAGCAGGGAGGTCACGAGGCCGGCGAGCAGGACGGCGCTCTTGGCCGGAAAGTCGCCGGCGATCCCCGGGGAGGCGTTCATGGAAGGCTACCGCTCGCCGCCGGCGGCTTTGATCCCGGAGCGGGGGACGGGGCCCTCCGCCGCCGCCGGTCGGGCGTCGTCCCGCTTCCCCTCGTAGCGGTGATAGATGTACTGCATCTCGGGGGTGTAGGTGCTGACCTCGGCCTTGACATCGTTCAGCACGATGCCGCGGATCGCAGCGTGCACGTTGTCCAGGTGGGTCTTGGCGCGCTTCAAGACCGCGCGCCCGATCCGCCCGAGCTGGTAGACCAAAACCACGCCGTCCACGCGCGTCGAGAGGATGACCGCGTCCGTGACCGGCAGGATCGGCGGCGCATCGATCAGAATGACGTCGAAGCGCGAGGCCACTTCCACGACGAAATCGGTGAACAGCGGCGAGGCCAGGAGCTCGGAAGGATTGGGCGGCAGCGCCCCGGCCGTCAGGATGCGCAGGTTCTCGAGGCCCGCCGAGGTCAGCATCGACTGCATGTCCACGCGCCCCAGGAAGACCTCCGAGAACCGGTGCAGGACGTCGTCCAGCCGGTGCATGCCGAGCGCCACGTGCGTGAACCCCGGCTCGCGCGGCACGCCGAACACCCTGTTGAGCGACGGGTTCCTCAAGTCGCAATCCCACACCAGCGTCTTCATGCCCATCTGGGCCATGGCCACTCCCAGGTTCGCCACCGTGGTGGACTTGCCCTCGCTGGGGGACGCCGAGGTGAACAGGAAGGTGCGGCCCGCCTTGCCGATGCGCGAGAACTCGATGTTCGTGCGCAGGGACCGGAACGCCTCCGCAGCGGGCGACTGGGGCGCGAACTGGGTCACCAGGGCCCCCAGGCCCTCGAGGTTCGGGTCGGATGCGAGCGTGGGATTGCGCTGCAGGATTTCGCGTCGCGTCCCGTCCGGGTCGATGTGCGGCACCACGCCGATCACCGGCAACCCGAGATACTCCTCCACGTCCTCGATGCTGCCGATGGAGGTGTCGAGGGTTTCGGCCAGGAACGCCGCGACCAGGCCCAGGAGGAGGCCGACGATCAGACCCACCAAGGACCTCAGGACCCGGCCCGGGGGATGGCGCGGAACGGCAGCCGTCGCTTCCTCCACGACCGTGAGCTCCTGGACCTTGTCGGCCTCCTTGATCAGCGCCTCCTGGTGCTTGCGCATCAGCATCTGGTAGGCCTCGGTGTTGACCTGGGCCTCGC
>JACOUZ010000041.1 GCA_016177515.1 Acidobacteriota bacterium | reverse complement strand
CATTGATGCTTGACGAGAACCTGTTCAAGCGTGCCGCGGTCGAGGCAACTCTCGACGAACAGTTGAATGGCCTCCATCAGGTTGGCCATGGCCTCGGTGTCCTTTCTCCCCTGGCTCGTGACGGGGAAGCTCAGGCACTCGGAGACGTACCAGTCTCCTTCCTCCTTCACTCGGCATGTGAGATAAAAGGTCAGATGCCTTGTCTGGCTGGACACTCGGCTCCTTCGGGGCGGCATGGTGTTGCAGGAAGTATAGAGGCGAGGGCCAATTTCGGCAAGTCACCCCTCGAAGAGATCAGTTCAATATATTCTCCAGCCATTCGAGAGCGCCCGGCGTGTTCTTCCATGCGTCGCCGATGTAGAGGGCGGCGTGGCGCGCCTCTTCGATGCTGCCGGGAGCGTAGAGAGATGGCTCGGGGAAGGAGGGCAGGCGGCCGAGGAGGACGCCGGGCAGGTGCCGGTTCGCCTTGAGGGCGCGCCGCAGGGCCCGGAGGCGTTCGGCGGAATTCTTTCCCTTGCGGTGCAGGAGGAGGGCGCGCGCGTAGAGAAGCGTGACTTCGTACCGGCTGTCGTACCGGTTGAGGAGCGCTTCGAGGGCCGCGTGGTCGCCGGTGTCCAGGAGAAGGCCGGCGAGCGGGTCGCGGACGCCCTGGTTGTCGTTCGGGTTGAGCCGGAGAAGCCGCTGATAGTGGCCGATCGCCTCGCCGGTCAGATCCCGGCGGGCACAGGCGTCCGCGAGCGCCTCCACCGCGCGCATGAAGGGGCGGGTCAGGACGTCCGCCCAGAAGGGCGCGTCCGATTCGAAGCGCTCCGGCCCCAGCGCGCGCTCGCCGGCCGCGACCGCCTCCTGGTACAGGCGGATCTGCTGTTCGGGTTCACCGGCACGCTCCGCCAGGATCATGTAGGCGTCGGCGCAGTCGGGGGATAATTCCAGCGCCCGGCGGGCGAGGAGGACCCGCCGCCGGCCGCGGCTATCGAACGCCTCATAGCAGAGGTCCTGCGCCTTCTCGATCGGCGTCGCGGCCGTGGACGGGATTTCGTCGTCCGTCCGGCCGATGAAGCGCCGGGCGAGGATCGCGTTCGCTTCCTCGATCGAGGCCGGCGACTCGGCCTCCAGCACGCGCCGCACTTCGGCTTGCATCCGCTCCATGGAACGCAGATCCACCGCCTCCGGCCGCACAGGACGCGCCCGGTCGGGTCCTTCGTCGAGAAGACCGGGCAGCGCCAGGCGGACCGCGACCGGGCCATCCGATGTCGGAACGATCCGCGTCCAGCGGCCGCGATCGATCTCCTCCTCAAGGGTAGCGGCGAGGCCTCGCAGGATCGCTTCGACATGCGTCAGGGAGCGAGGACTCAGACGCTGGACTCGACGCTTGGGCCCGAACCGCGCCGCCCAGGGATAGGCGTTTGTCCCGGCGACCGGGAAACGGTGGTCCTCGAAGAGGCCGGCATCCTCGAACGGCAGCCCGGTGGCCTCTCCGAAGAGGACCGCGGTGTGCGTCTCGCGCTCCATCTCCTCCCGGCCGGCGGCTGGATCGAGCAGCCGCTCGTGGAGCCCCGCCGCCTCGAACAGGAGGAGGCCGAATTCCTGGCCCGCGGCTCCCAGGACCAGGGCATGCCGGTGCTCGGCCGGGCCGCGCGGCTCTTCAATCCGGATCAGGTCCTCGTCGGTCAGACGGCGCCATGGAGCGGCTTCGTAGAAGAGTCGGGCCGCCTCCGCGAACGCCGCCAGGCGCTCGACCGTGGCCCCCGAGGGCGAGAGGGCGCCCGGCAGAACCACTCCATCGTTCATCTTGGCTTCCATTTCGACGAGCACCCGGTCGAGCGCCGCGAGACGTTCGCGCTCGACAATGGCCACGCCGAGGGGAGTCAGGACGCGTTCCAGCGTCGCCGCCACACCCGGGCCCGCGACTTCCACTCTCCCGGGAAGATAGCCGCCCGTCATCGGGTCGAGAGCGAATTGGACAAACGCATCGAGGGCCTGGCCGGGGCTCCGGTCGGACGGCGGAACGACCGTCCCGACGTGCACAAGTCCCGGACCGACGCTGATCCAGGCGCCGCCCCACGGGAGGACGGGCGCTTTCCCGGGTTCGGTGACCCACGATGGCATCCGCACGAGCCCGCCCTGCCAGACCTCCTTCGACTTCCGGGGCAGGCGCTTCAGTCGAACCAGGTCGTCGCCGGACATCGATCCCCCTTGTCGCGGAGGACGCCCATTCTAAGGCAAGACCTGCGTGTTGCGCCATGTCTCGGGCACGCAGGAGGTTCTCGTTGACAGCGCGGCCGCCTCGGCGTACGTTCGGTGCATCGTCAACCGTTTCGGTTGATGCCGCCCGGATGTGGTCCGGCGAGGGAATCGTGACCGCACGCCCGCTGCCGTCCCAAATGCTGCTGCGGGTCGTCCCGATTCTGTTGGTCCTCGGGGGCGTCGTGCCGGCCGCCGCGGCCGAGACCTCCCTGCGGCTGATCGTCCCGAGCTACCCTTACGGCGGCACGGACGAGATCCTGTTCACGCCGGCGGACGGAGAGTTCACGGTCTATCGCCCATTCGATCATTCCATCCAGGTCGAGTTCAGCGACCCATCCTTCACGAACCGCTGGTCTTTGAGCTTCGCGGCGGCCCAACGCCAGCCGCTGGCGGCCGGCACCTACTACGACGCGGGCCTCTATCCGCTCCAGCCGGACGACCGGAACGGCATCAGGGCATACGGCTCCTACCTTTCCCCGTGCCCCGGCCAGACCGGCAGCTTCGAGGTCAAGCAGGTGGCGTACGGGACGGGCGCCGAGGTGGCGGGGCTGTGGCTCCTGTTCGAGGTGCACTGCGGCATCGGCCCCCGCATCCGGGGAGAGGTCCGCTGGAACGCCGAGGTCGGCGTGGCGGTCAGCGCTCCGCTCGACGTCGGGATGGACAACGGCCAGACGCTGGCGTTCCCGGTCACCGCGACGAGCACCGTTCCCGGTCGCATTGACCTGTCGGCGATGGGACTGCCGGCCGGCGCCACCTTCGTGGACCACGGCGACGGCACCGGGACCTTCGGCTGGTCGAACCGCTTCGACCCCCCCGGACCGCACGGCATCGTGTTCCAGGCCCGGGACTCGCTGGGCCGCACCGACCAGACGACCACGAGGGTCGTGGCGCGCGGCGTCCGATCGCTCCTCCTGGACCGCGATCCGGGCTATGTTTTCATCGACGGTGAGGTCGCCTTCTTCACTTCCGACGACGGCGATTTCGGGGCCGCGGCCGGCTCCACCAACCACGCCTCCCTGGTATTCTGGAACCGGTTCACCACCGATTCCTGGAGGCTGGATTTCGCGGCCCCTCCCGGCGAGGCGCTCGGCGTCGGGATCTACGAGGGAGCCGTCCATCCCTCCAGCCGGGGGCCCGGCCAGCCGGGCCTGCTCGTTTCGGGGATCGGCCCCTGGTGCGGCGACGGGAGCCGCTTCGAGCCGGTGATCGGCCGCTTCGAGGTGAAGCAGATTTCCTTCGATCCAGCCGGGAAGCCGGCCGCCTTCTGGGCCACCTTCGAGCAGCGCTGCGCGGGGGCCGGCCCGGCCCTGAGGGGGGAGATCCGCTTCGACGCCGACGTCCCCCTGGAGGTCCGCGCGCCGACGCACCGGACGGTCCTCGAAGGGGAGACTCTGGCGTTCGACGTCCTGGGATTCGACGCGCCGGCCGGGCCCGTCACTCTGTCCGCGTCCTGGCTGCCGCAGGGGGCCGCGTTCGCCGACCATGGGGACGGCACGGGCCGGTTCGAGTGGACGCCGGCGGTCGGCCAGGCGGGGATCCACACAGTGACCTTCCGCGGCGAGAATGGCGGCGGCGATGCCGATATCCTGTACACCCGGATCGACGCGACCCTTGCATCGGACGATTTCGATCGCCCGATCCGCTTCTCGGCGCTTCCCTTCGAATTGACGCTCGAGAACACCCGCTCGGCCACCGTCGCGGCCGACGATCCCGTTTGCCTCGGGCCGGTCGAGGCGACCGCCTGGTACGCGTTCACTCCCCTTGCCGACGCGCCGATCTACGCCCGCACCTTCGTCAACTACACCCCGGGCGCGGTCCTGTCGGTCTATACCGGGACACGCGGAGCGCTCACGCAAGTCGCCTGCGGCGCGAACTTCGTGCGGTTCGACGCGCTCGCGGGGCAGACCTACTACTTCATGGTGGGGTTCATTCCCTGGGGCCCGCTGAGGCTCTCCGTGGATGTGGCTCCGCCGCCGCCTCCGAATGATGACGTCGCCCACGCCACCGTCGTCGGGACCCTGCCGTTCAGCGAGACGCTCGACACGCGCGGCGCGACTCCGGCGGCGGACGACCCCGGCACCTGCATCGGGGGCGCGGGGCCGGTCTCGACCGTGTGGTATTCCTTCACGCCCGCCGAAGACACGCGCGTCACGGTCGACACCACGGGGAGCGACTACTTCAACCTGATCTCCGTGCGGTCCGTGTTCTCCGGGCCGGGCCCATCGGCCGGCCTCTTGAATTGCGGCTCCTACCGACTGACCTTCACCGCCTACGCCGGCCGGACCTACTACCTGATGATCGGTTCGCCGTTCGGGCTTCCGGGGGGCCGCCTCGTCCTTTCGATCACCGGGAGGCCTCTGCTGTCGATTCAGTCCTCGGTGGACGCCTACGGCTCGATCGACCCGCGGGCCGGTGCCGCCTTCATCCACGGGACGGTCACCTG